>JAACTI010000239.1 GCA_009993495.1 Deltaproteobacteria bacterium
CGACCCCGGTGGAATCCTGCGGCGGGGTGCGAAAACCGACCCCGAACAGCATATTACTGTCGGCGCGTTCGAGGTGCATGTGTCTTGCGCCGGTTTTCTCATGGCGCAGGCGAATCATACGGGCCTTGATGCCGGGAATTTCGTCAATTTTCTCAACCACAAACCCGTGCAGCTTTTGCCCAGGCTCAAGCAGGTTCTTTTTCATCGGGACAACTTTCTTTTGCTAATGGGTGACTTAGACTTTGGGGTCGCATCGGTTAATTTATGCGCCAAATTTCCCCAATCTTAGCCGAGAGCCGGGCAGCTGACCAGCGGGCCGGACAATTTTTTTCGAAATAACCGCGCGCCGGAAGAAAAAAACTGTTCACAATTTTTCAGCCGAATTCAATAAATAGGATTCATTGGTGTAACTTTTGTGGCAAAACTCGCTTAATCCCTTGATTTTGACGACTCGAAACGTTAAAACTGTCCGATGTTTTTGGCGGCTCTACCATTCAGAAAGACCTTCCTGGCTTTTCGCGGCGACTGATGCTGATTTTCATTCAACGTTACTATGTGTTTGTTTTTGTTGTTCTCAGCTGTCTCTGCGGTCTGGCGCTGGGAAAGCTGGTGGCAAGCGAACTTGGCAATCGGCTTGAACCGCCGCTGATCAGCGCGCAACGCACTACGCCGTCTGCCATCGAAACGGTCGCAGAGCCCAGCCTGGCCGATTACGCGGTTATTTTGCAGCGCGATATTTTTAACCCGGCGGGGGGTGAGCAGAAATTTTCTGCAACCAGCTCGGAAACCGTAACCCCGGATCAGCCCAGCGGGGTCAAGAGAGCATCGACCAAGTGGGAATTGATCGGCACCGTGGCGGGCAGCGACGCCTTGGCGATTTTGAGCGACGGCAAAGAAACCTACCCCCGACCCCTGCATGGCGAACTGCCTGATGGTACAAAAATTGGTGCGATTGAGCGTAACCGGGTAACCCTGGAGTTTGCGGACGGCAGCTTCCTGGTGCTCGAAGCTCAGAAGGGCAAGCCCCTTGCCGCGGCGGGCAGTCGTGCGGCGCTCACGCCTTCATCGGTAGCCACACAAACCGGGGCGCAGATTGAAAGCCTTGACGAAAACCGCTGGCTGATCCCGGCTGAAGTGGCCGAGAATGCGCGCGGCAATGTTGGCGACCTGCTCAAACAGGCCCAGGCGGTTCCTTATCTTGAAAATGGTCAAACCACCGGTTTCCAGCTGCGCATGATTCAGGCCGGTTCACTCATTGCTCAGTTAGGTTTGCAAAAGGGGGATATTTTGCGTGAAGTCAATGGTCTGCCGCTCAATTCGCCGGAAAAGGCCTTGCAGGTTTTTGGACAACTGCGCCAGGCCAGCCAGATCAGTATTGGCCTCGAAAGAAAGGGCGAAGCCATGACCTTCGCATACGAGATAAGATGATAATGAAGAATTTTTGGCCCATTTTTTTGCTGCTGTTTTTTTCTCTGTTGGCCCCCCTGCCGGCGACTAGCGCCGAACCTGCGGCAGCGGAGCAGTTGTCCCTCGATTTCAAAGATGTCGAACTGGTTGATCTGATTAAAACGATATCGGAAATGACCGGTCGCAACTTCGTTTACGATGAACAGGTGCGCGGCAAGGTGACGGTTATTTCACCCAAATCCATGACCAAGGAAGAAGCCTATCAGCTCTTTCTCACGGTTTTGAATGTCAAGGGTTTTACCCTGGTGCCCAGCGGCAAGGTCAATAAAATTGTGCCGGTGCAGAATGCCAAACTCAATAATTTGCCGGTGACCGACGCCGAGGGCGAAAATTATGTCACCCGCCTGTTGACCCTGAAATATGCCGACGCCCAGTCCTTAGCCACGACCGTTTTAAGTCCCCTGATTCCCAAAACCAGCAATCTGACGGTTTATGAACCAACCAATACCCTGATTCTGACCGACAGTGCGGCCAACATTGAGCGCCTGGTAGAAATTATCGCCAAGCTGGATTTGCCCGCGGCGCTGGATCGCCTGGAAATTTTCGAGCTTGAAAACGCCAGTGCCGAAGAAATTGCCAAGATGATTAACTCGCTGCTGGTGAAGCAGAACAGTCCGCGCAGCCGTAGTCGCAAGGTCGCGACAGCTCAGGATAAGCCCGGCCAGGTCATCGCTTATCCGCGCACCAATACCCTGCTGGTGATTGCTTCGGATGATGAAATTACCCTGATTCGTAATCTGATTGAAACTTTGGATGTTGCCGGAGAGCAGGATCGCTCCAATATTAATGTCTATTACCTCAAAAATGCCGACGCCGAAGATCTGGCTAAAACCCTTAATGAAATTATGACCGGCAAAAAAACTGCCGCGGCGACGGCGCGCCAACCGGGTGGTGCGGTGGCGCCCAATCAGCCGTCAGGGCCTTTGGTTATCACCTCCGACAAACCGACAAATTCCCTGCTGATCAGTGCCGAACCCGACGAATTTGCCCAAATTAAGCAGGTGATCGAAAAACTCGATATCCGGCGTAACCAAGTGTATGTCGAAGCGCTGATTCTCGAATTGTCCATGGAGGCCACGCGTGATATCGGGGTGTCTCTGCAAGGAGCCGCCGAGGTCAACGGCAATGGCGTTATGCTGGGTACCAGTAATCTGAATACGGGCAGCGTCGGCTTAAGCAGCATCACGCCTAACGAAAGTGGCACTCTGCCGTTGCTGGCGCAAACGGTTCAGGGTCTGATGCTGGGCGGTATGTTCAACCCCATTACCATTAATCGTGGCGACGGTACCACTTTTACGGTGCCGGCACTTTCGGCCCTGATTCAGCTGTCGCAGGTCAGCAGGGATGTCAATATCCTTTCTGCGCCGCGCCTGTTGACCACCGACAACGAAGAAGCCGAAATTATTGTTGGTTCCAATGTGCCGATTATCACCAACCGCTTAACCGACACCGGCGGCAGCAGCGGTTTAGCCACCAGTGTGTCCATTGAGCGCAAAGATGTCGCCTTGACCCTGCGTTTCACTCCCCAGGTGACCGAAGATAATCTGGTGCGTTTAACAATTTTTGAGGAAATGACCGATATCGCCGGCACCCAGGTTGGTAATGTTAATGATGTTGGACCGACCTTTACCAAGCGTCAGTTGCGCAATACGGTGATTGCCGAAAATGGCAAAACGGTTGTGCTCGGGGGGCTCATCGGCACCAATGTCCAGGCGACGGAATCCAAAGTTCCCCTGTTGGGTGACCTGCCCCTGCTCGGCTGGTTGTTTCGCAGCAAGGGCACCAAATCGACCAAGACCAATTTACTGATTTTCATGACGCCACGGGTGATTCGCAACGCCAGTGAAATGAGTGAAATAACCCGTCAGGCGCAGCTCAACGCCGAAAGATTCCAGAGCGACGAGCTGAAAAAAACCATCGAAGAAAAGACCCTGCTCATCAACAGTCGTAACCAGCCTGAGCCGGTAGAAGGTTTGCGCCAGCCATGAGTCAGTGGCAAAAGCTCGGCGAAATTCTGGTGCGCGATGCGGGTTTGAGTCAGGCCACCCTTGACGCAGCTTTAGAGCGCCAGCAGCAGGAACCCGAGCGCCTTGGCCAACTGCTGCTCCAGCATTACAGCCTGAGTGAAAGCGCCCTGCAGCAGGCCCTTGCCACCCAGTTCGGGCTGGAGTTTCTCGCCGCTATCCCGGCAGTCAGCGGCGTGGCTGAACTGCTCGAACGCCTGCCCCTC
This sequence comes from Deltaproteobacteria bacterium, assembly GCA_009993495.1. GTDB lineage: Bacteria > Desulfobacterota > Desulfuromonadia > Desulfuromonadales > Geopsychrobacteraceae > Geopsychrobacter. The sequence goes on from JAACTI010000239.1 coordinate 3,698, forward strand.
GAATATCTTCGCGAGCAATGTGCTTTTCCCCTCGAACAAACGGATGGCCGATTAAAACTGGTTTTGGCCGATGTCTCCAACTCCCGGGTGCTGAATGACCTTGGCGCTTTGAGTGGCTGCCACATTCGCCTTTGTCTGGCAACCCGCGATGAAATTTTACGCGCCATCAATCAGGCCTATGCCCAGAAAGCCGGCGATACCAATTTAACCCCCGAGCTCGATGCCGAAGATGGTGACCTGTCCACCAATCTGGTACCGACCGATCTTCTCGACAGCAGTGACGAAGCGCCGATTATTCGCTTCGTCAACGGTTTAATCGCCCGCGCCTGTCGTGAACGAGCCAGTGATATCCACCTGGAACCCTTTGAAACCGAAATGAGTGTGCGCTACCGCATCGATGGCGTGCTCTATGAAATTCTCAAGCCGCCTCAAAAGGCCCAGGCGGCGATTATTTCACGACTTAAAATTATGTCGGGCCTGAATATCGCTGAAAAGCGCCTGCCCCAGGATGGACGTTTTCGGGTGCGGATTGCCGGGCGCGATGTCGATGTTCGGGTTTCGTCCCTGCCCACGGCCTATGGCGAACGCCTGGTTTTACGCCTGCTTGAAAAGAGCGGCAGCGTGATTGAACTGAGCGAAGTGGGGCTGGGGGATAAAATGCGTCAGCAGATCGAGCAGCTGATTTTACAACCTCATGGCATATTTCTGGTCACCGGCCCCACGGGTTCGGGCAAAACCACCACCCTTTATGCCGCCCTGAGTCGTCTCAATGATCGCAGCAAAAATATTATTACGGTCGAAGATCCGATTGAATATCAGCTCAACGGCGTCGGTCAGATTCAGGTTAATCCCAAAATTGAGCTGACCTTTGCGGTGGGCTTGCGTTCGATTCTGCGTCAGGATCCCGACATCATCATGGTCGGTGAGATTCGCGACGGTGAAACCGCCGAGATTGCGGTGCAGTCGGCCCTGACCGGACACATGGTTTTTTCGACTCTGCATACCAACGACGCCGCCGGTGCCCTGACCCGGCTCCTCGATATGAAAATTGAGCCCTTTCTGGTGTCATCGGCGGTCAATGGGATTCTGGCTCAGCGCCTGGTGCGGTGCCTGTGCCCCAACTGTCGCACCAGTTATGAACCGAGTGACGAGATGGTTCGCCATTTTGATGGCCTGCTCGATGAGCAGACTGACCGCCAATTCTTTCGCAGCGCCGGGTGCGAAAGTTGCCAGAATATTGGTTACCGCGGTCGGACGGGCATTTATGAGTTGATGATCATCAACGATGCTATTCGGGCGTTGCTGATGGCCGGTGCCGATGCCGGCACTATTCGCCACGCTGCACAGAAGGGCGGTATGCTCACCCTGCGGCAGGCTGGTCTGGAAAAGGCGCGCCAGGGAGAAACCTCCCTGGAAGAAGTGTTGCGGGTTACCCAGTTGGACAGCTAAGGACTCCGGTCGATGGCTTTTTTTGAATATCAGGGTTTTGACAGCGCGGGCAAAAAAGTCCGCGGCAGCATCGAAGGCAGCGGCCAGCGCACGGTGATCGCCAGTTTGCGGCAACAGGGGGTCTTTGTCAGCGAAATTTCCCTGACCGGTGCGGCCCGACCACAGACTTGGTGGCAAAAAATAAACACCGCACGGGTGCCGGTGGAAGACCTGGCAGTGGCGACCCGGCAACTTTCCACCCTGCTTGGGGCCGGGCTGTCCCTCGAACTTTCCATCAGTACCGTCGCCGGCCAACTCGAACAGCCGCAACTGGCCAAGGCTCTTACCCGGGTGCGCGATGCCGTGGTCGAAGGGGAGCCCATGCATCTGGCCCTGGCGGCTGATGCACGCATTTTCCCGCCGGTTTACTTAAGCATGATTGAGGTCGGGGAAAACAGCGGCACCCTGGATCAGGCCCTGAATAACCTGGCCGATCTGCTCGAAGAGCAGGCCCGGCTGCGCAGTCGCATTACCGCCGCCTTGGCTTATCCCCTGCTCATGGCCCTGGTCGGCACCGGGGTGCTTCTGTTTCTGGTCGGTTTCGTGTTGCCCAAGGTGACCAGTATGCTGACGGAACTGGATCAGGTGTTGCCCCTGGCGACGCGCATGCTCATTGCCGTCAGCAATCTGCTGCGTGATTATGGGTGGCTGTTGCTGCTGTTGTTTGTGGCGGCGCTGGTGTTTTTTCAACGCTGGGCGGCGCGTGATCGGGGGCGTGAAACACTGGATCGCTGGAAATTGAAACTGCCGATTCTGGGCAAGCTCAGTCTGCTGATTGCTACCAGCCGTTTCAGCCGCACCCTGTCAACCCTTCTCGGCAGTGGTTTGCCCCTGTTACGAGCCCTGGAAATTACCGCCAAATTGCTGAATAATCGTGTTCTGCAGCAGGTGATTGAATCGGCCCAGCAGCAGATTCGCGAAGGCTCATCTCTGGCGGGGCCGCTGCATAAGGCGGCTATTTT
>JAACTI010000514.1 GCA_009993495.1 Deltaproteobacteria bacterium
AACGCCAGATAGGTGTGCAGCTCAGGAGTGTTCCGATGCTGGGCCGCCTGTTCAAGAAAATAATGAGCGGAGAGAATATCGCCGGTTTCGGCGGCATGAATGCCTTTGCGAACAAGTTCGTCAATTTCCGGTATGTGCATCGTTGAAATCCTTTGGCGTGCAACCCTCGTCTTTTATCACCAGCGCAGCAATTTGCTTATGATGCGATAAACGGGCACAGGCCGCAAGTTATTTGGGATGCCGCCCGGGGGGCTGGTGGGTTATCGGCCCTCGAACAGGGCCCAGGGTGGGTTTCGTTGCAGAATTTTTGCGTAAACCGGGCAGTTGGGATCATGGGCGCCGGGAAGATAGCCCGTGCTCATCAAAAATTCACCGGTAATCTCTCCGCCGGTGAAGCGAAAGGTTTTTTTGAACAGGGCGACCCATTCGGCCTTGGATAAGGGGTGATGGCTATCGAGCCAGTTGGCAAAACTGCCATGAGTTGTGCGGATTTCCACCAGCCTGCGTGCATTTTCGATGACCGCATCCACTTTGAGGCGATTGCGGATGATTCCGGGGTTGGCGAGCAGATCTTGACGCTCGGCTGCGCCGAAGGCGGCAACCCGGTCAAGATGGAACCCGGCGTAAGCGCGGTGGAATTCATGCTTCTTTTTCAGAATCGTTAACCATGACAGCCCCGCCTGGTTGATTTCCAGGGCCAAGCGTTCGAATAAGCGCGAATCCTCGCGCAAGGGAAAGCCATACTCAAGATCGTGATAAGGCCCGTGCCAGGGATGTCCTGGGGCCAGGTGGCAATACGCACTCATGGATTGACTTTCGTAATTGACCATCGCGGTGAGCTGGCCTAAGCTGTTGTTGAATTTTAGCGTATTTTCTTTTTCAGTGAAACAGCGAACAGGAGTCGGCATGAATCTGAAAATAACTTTACTGCTGCTGCTGGTCATAACTGCCCTTGCGGCGGTTGGCTGGTATTTTTATCTGAATGATTCACCACCTTTGGCGACGTCGTCGCCTGAGATTGCGCGGGTTCCCACCGCAACTCCCACCCAAGAGGGTTCTGCCTCGTCACTGGTGCGACTGCCCGTGCCGCCGCGAAATCCGGTACCACCGCCGGTTGTCGTTTATCAAGATGTTGCCGCCCCGCCAGCAGCACCGCCTTTCCCACAAAGTTTGAACGAAGCCGATGCCTTTGTGAAAAATCGCGTCGTTGATCTGGTTGATAACAAAGCCTTGTTGCGGGTGCTGGTGTTGGAACATTTTATTCCCAAATTGGTGCTGTTTGTCGATCAGTTGCCTCGTGCCACTATTGCGCGTCGGCATTTGCCTCTGGTGCCACCGTCGCGCAATTTTATGACTCAGGGCAGCGGTGATGAACGTCTTATCGATAGTCGTAATGCTGAACGTTATCGCGTTTATGTCGAACTGCTTGAAGCTGTGCCCGACAAGGTTTTGCTTCACCTTTATCGGGGCCTTTATCCCCTCTTCCAGTTAGCCTATTACGATATCAGCCCGGATAACCAATATTTTAATGATCGTTTTATCGAGGTGATTTCTCATCTCCTGGAAACTCCGGAACCGCAAGAACCTATCCGCCTGGTACGTCACATCAGCCGCTTCCGTTATGCCGATCCCCAACTCGAAGCACGCTCGGCCGGGCAGAAAATTCTGCTGCGTATGGGGGTCGAGAATTCCCGGCGGGTTAAAGCCAAGCTCGCAAGTTTGCGGGCCGGTTTGGTGCGCAAAGATTGATGACGGCGCAAAAACTCACTCCCCCCCGGTGATTACCACAAAAAAGACCTGAGCGCTGTGACCCAGGTCTTTTTTTGTGGCTGTGATCAGATAGCAAATTCAGGCGGCGTTACGCGCCGCTTCGAGCCAGGTATTCCACTGCTGTTGATTGGCCTTGATCCATTCCTGGGCATGACGCTCAATGTCTGACTGGGATTTTTCGCCGTTTTCCATTTTGGTGTTTTGCGCATTGATGTCTGCCAGGGGCAGGGTAAAGACTTCAAAAAACTTTCTGGCGGCGGGATTGTTGTTGAGAAATTTTTTGTTGGCGACAACCTGAATGTCGCTGACCACGAAGCCGGCTTTGAGCGGGTCGGTGACTGCGCCTTCGATGCCGCTGACTGTCATGCGCTCTTCACCGGCCAATTGTGAATCGCGAGGCAAGATTTTCGGAACGTTGATCCACA
>JAACTI010000240.1 GCA_009993495.1 Deltaproteobacteria bacterium
GCAACCTTGCATGCGCAGGGGTTTTTCCAGGTGACAATTTTCAAGCAGCGGGCCGTTGTCGAAAATTTCGCCGGTCGGACCATCGGCGACGACCTGACCGGCGTGGATCACAATGGTTCGTCGGCACAGATCAAGCACCATGTCCAGATCATGCGTGGCGATAATTTTCGTATGTTCAAAACCGGCAAGTTGCTCAATCAGCAGACGGCGACCATGGGGGTCAAGGCCGGTGGTCGGTTCGTCCATCACCAGCACATCCGGGGCCATGGAGAGCACCGCGGCAATGGCGACGGCGCGTTTTTCGCCCCCCGACAGCTTGTAGGGTGGTCGATCTTTCAGGTGCAGGGCATCAACCCGTTCCAAGGCTTGAGTAACCCGGGTTTTGACCATGTCCGGGGGTAAACCCAGGTTCAGGGGGCCGAAAGCCACATCATCAAAGACCGTCGGCATAAACAGCTGGTCATCGGGGTCTTGAAAAACCATCCCCACCGTGCGCCGCAGCGTATCAAGGGTCGCCTTCGTCAAGGGCACATGGCCAATGCTGACCACACCCTGCTGCGGAGTTAAATACCCATTCAGGTGCATCAGCAATGTCGATTTCCCCGCGCCGTTCGCACCGACAATCGCCACTGATTCGCCATGGGTAAGACGAAAACTGATACCCCGAATGGCCGCGGTGCCGTCGGGATAGGTATAGCGCAAATCCTGAACTTCAACAATATGATGACTCATCGGGCAAGCTCCAGCAAAAAGGCCCCGAGCATTTCGGGCAGGTTCCAGCAGCGCAGGGCGACAAATAGTCCCGACCAGCCCAAAGTGAACAACAATTCGGCGTGACCAAAATGAATTTTGCGCAGCTGACGAATTTCGCCGGTAAAGCCCCGGCAACGCATGGCCAGATGAATGCGCTGGGCACGATCAATGGTGCGCAACAGCAACTGGCCGACAATCTGCCCGAAAACCGCCATGCCGGTGCCACGGCCCTTGAAAGAACGCAGGGCACGGGCGCGCACCAGCCGCTGAGCTTCGTCGATCAGCACAAACAGGTAGCGATAGAGAAATAACAGTTGGATGGTAAAAACCCGCGGCGCCCCAATTTTTTCCAGAGCTATGCACACGCCACTGAAGCCGGTGGTCGCAATCAGAATCAGCGTCGCGCTGACCGTCAAGGTAAAACGGAGCAAAATAGAAGCAAAGGAAACCCAGCCACCGGAAATTCCGACCGAGCCCAGGTAAAAAAGAATCTCGCGATCAAAAAAGGGATTAAAAATCCCGATAAAAAAGGCAAAGGGCGCGATCAAAAGTAATTTTTTCAGTAAAAAAATGCCGGGCAGACGCCCGCTACCGACCAGCACCAGAGGAAAGATAAAAAACGGCAGCAACGCCGAGAGCTGATACTTTTCAAACGAGACGACACAAAGGATAAAAACCAGGGTGGTGATGACTTTAGCCCGGGGATCAAGACGGTGCAGAGGCGTGTCGAGTACGGCAAGGGTATCGAGAGAACCTATCTCGAAAAAGGCGGAATCTATGCGCGACATGAGATCAGAACCTAAAAGCCCCCGGCGGCGGTTGCGACGCTAAGACGCGGCGGACACCGGAAGGGCACAGAGCCAAAAGGAACGCTCAGGTTGTTTGTGCGCGGTTGCGGCGCTTGATCAACAGCCCAATCAGGGCCGCCAAGGCCAGAGTTAAACTTCCGCCCACCAGACCAGAAAGGGAGCTTCCCGCGTCAACCGTCGGCCAGGCTTGCGCCGGGCGCTTCTCGGCCGCCGCTTCTTGAGGTGCATTGGCAAAACGGTAATCGGGCAGAAACGCGAGCTTTTCCTGCAAATGCGCCAGCACTCCATGGACGCCTTGATCCTGCGCTTCAAGCTCTTCGCTACCGGTGACGCCCATCATCGCCCATTCCAGCCCATCGGGGCGGGCCGAGGCAAACCAGGAAAGGACACCTCCGGTGAGGAGGGTTGCAACGCCAAACCCCAGCACGACTTTCTTTAAGGAAAATTCCGCCAGAGGTTGAGCCTTTGCCGCATAGCAAAGAATTTCGGGGCGGGCCTTCCAGACAAAAAGCACGACCGCTGAGGTTACCAGCCCCTCGACCACACCAATCGCCAGATGAATGGGCAGCATCAGGGCGACGAAGGTGGCAAAAGGCAGCGCGGAAACTCCGGATGCCACCGTTTCAAGCACAACGCCAAAGGCCCCGAATTGCAGCCCCACCACCGCCGCCAGCAGGGCGCCAAGGAAGATGCGTCTTTCGCTCGGATTTTTACCAACCAGGGGTTTGTAGATCAAAGGATATGCAATAAAACAGGGGAAAATCCCCAGATTGAAAATATTGCACCCCAGAGCCAGCAGGCCGCCATCGGCGAAAAAGAGCGCCTGCACCGTCAGCACCGACGCCATAGCCAAAAAAGCCGCGTAGGGACCGAGGAGAATCGCCAGAATCATGCCGCCACCAAGGTGACCGCTGGAACCAGTGGCCGGAATGGTGAAATTAATCATCTGAGCGGCAAAGATAAAAGCCGCCAACACTCCCATCAGGGGAACTGTACTGTCATCGAGATCATCTTTGACCTTGCGTGAGCAATAGGCAATGCTTGTCGCCGTGGCGGCCCAGAGGGTGCCACCAACAGCCGGGGAAAGTAATGCGTCCGCCATATGCATGGGAAAGGTTCCTTACGCAGTCGGTGAAAAATCGCGGAAAATGTGATGAATATATATTTCGTAGCACTTTTGTGCAAATGAAAAGTCACACCAAAACGCCGACAGCTGGCGCCACTTGCAGGAAAGAGATTGAGCAATAAAAGTGCCAGATCGTTAGAAACCCCTTTCGCCGCGTCAAAGCCGACAGAATGGCAGAAAACGGTTAAGAATTTAGGGGTTCGACAGAAAACGGTCACACGCTATTGGGCTTTGTGCTACGGCGATTTGACGGGTCGGCAACCTCGGCCCTTTTTTGTGGGAGCGGCTTTAGCCGCGAAAATCGCGCATGATGGCGACTCCTACAGTGTCATTCCGACATGATTTTAGCCGGAATCCAGGTTTTTCAGGAGGGACAGTCTGGGTTGCCGACAGAATCCATCGGGGAGGTGAAAATGCCGGCGGGAATCAGCTTAAACTTGACGGCAAGCATGCAGGCATCTAACGTGAGAAATCTGCACTTTGAGCGCGGGGGCAGGAACTTTTCGCGGTCATCCTTGCAGCGATGGTCTTTAGATGCAAAGGGAAAAATGAGGGAGTGAAATTATTCATGACAGCGGGTTCCATTTACCCATTCTTTCCCCAGCTGAAGTTCACGGCGCAGTGGCAGATGCTGCGCCCGGATTTTTTAGCTGATCCCCTTGACTGGATCGCCGCAGAGCAAGGGCTACTGCAACAGGTTCTGGACCACGATTGCGGGCCGCTTATTTGCGTCAGCCGCGCACCCCAATGTCTGGTGGTGACGCGCCGCGAGGCGCGGATGCCGGGTTTTGCGCGGGCCGCAGAAATTCTTGCCGCACGCGGCTGGCCCGTGGTGATCCGCAGCTCCGGCGGCTCCGGTGTCCCCCAGGGGCCGGGGATGCTGAATCTGTCACTTATTTATCCGCGTCCGCAGCATTGGCGGCTCGAAGATGGCTTTTTGCTCCTCTGTCAGCTGCTAAGTGATTTTCTGCGCACTTACGGTTTACAGGCTGAAACCGGCGAAGTGCCTGGATCTTTCTGTGATGGACGCTATAATCTTCAAGTTAACGGGCGCAAACTGGTGGGCACCGCCCAGCGCTGGGCGGGGACGGCCCGCAATCCTGCCGTCTTGTGTCACGCCTGTCTGCTGGTCGATTTAAATCTGGCTGACGCCAGCGCGCAACTCAACCATTTTTACCAGCTGTGCGGCAACCCGCGGCAATTTGTTCCCACGGCCAGCACCAGCTTGCGTCAGTGTCTGAAAATGTCCACTGCCGCCGGTTTGTCACCACTGATGGACGAAGTTGAAAATCGTCTTTGCATCCAGCTAGCTCAAGCCTTCAACCTCAAATAAACGGGGAAATCAGACCAGTGATCGAAGCAAAAATTATCGCGCTGCTTGAAGCCCTTCGGCCGCGTGCCCTCGACCGGCGCGAAATTGCTACCCAGCTGAATTTGCGCGGCGGTGAGCGTAAGCAGGTGACCCGCATTCTGCTTCAGCTGGAGAAAAGCGGCCAAATCCAGCAGAAACGGGGGCGCTACCGCTTGGTGCCCCGGCCAGAGCCGGAGCGCGATCTCGAAGGAATTTTTTCTCTTGCGGCCCAGGGCTATGGTTTTGTCAGATTCGACGACAATCAGACGGAAGATCTGTTCATTCCGGCGCGCCATGTGGATACCGCCATGGATGGTGATCGGGTGCGCGTTCGGCTGCGCGCATCAGCGCGGGATTCACGTCCTTACGGACGCATTGTCGAAATTCTGCACCGCGCTCACCAGCGTCTGATCGGTAGCTACAGGCTGCGCGGCCAGCGGGCCGAAGTCTGGCCTCTGGACAAAAAGCTTGGCGCGGCGGTGCAGGTTGGGCTGGGGGCAAAGATCAACCCCGGCGATCTGGTTGAAGTCGAAATCGAAGATTTCCCCCATGGCGAATTTGCCGCCCGCGGGCGCATTAGCGAGGTTCTGGGTGCGGCCAACGACCCTCAGGTGGATATTGAAACCGTCATTCGTCAGCAGGATTTGCCCCACAAGTTCAGTTCAGCGGCATTGCGTGAAGCTGAGCTCCTGGCTCAGGAGGTTGATCCGCAAGAAGTTTCCAAACGCGTCGATCTGCGCGAACTGTCCCTGGTGACCATTGATGGTGAAACCGCCAAAGATTTCGACGACGCAGTCGCCCTACGCAAGGATGCCGACAATTATCGGTTGTGGGTGTGCATTGCCGATGTCTCTCAGTATGTAACCATTGGCAGCAGTCTGGACCAGGACGCGCGCGAACGCGGCACCAGTGTCTACTTTCCCGGTTTTTGCCTGCCTATGCTGCCCGAAGCCCTCAGCAACGGCATTTGTTCCCTCAATCCGCAGCAGGATCGGCTGGTGATGGCGGCCGAATTGCTCTTTGATCCCACCGGCCGGCCCCTTGAAACGAAATTTTACCCGGCGGTTATGTGCAGCCGCGCCCGTTTAACCTATACCCAGGTGGCCGAGGCTCTCGACCATCCGCAACAAACGGAGCTGGATTCAGAATTGGTCGCGCAACTTCAGGCCATGAACGAACTGGCACAGAGTCTGACCGCTATGCGTCAGGCGCGGGGCAGTCTTGATCTCGACATTCCCGAGGTCGAGGTGCTCCTCGATGAACAGGGCAAGCCCGTCGGCCTGCACAAGGCCGAACGCAACCAGGCCCATCGGCTGATCGAAGAATTTATGCTGGCCGCCAACGAAGCGGTGGCGCGTTTTTTAACCAATAAACATTGGCCCCTGCTCTATCGTATTCACGCCGCGCCCGATCCGCTCAAACTCCAGGAGCTGCAACAACTCGCCGCCGAATGTGGCCTGGGTTTGGTGCTGGGCAAACAGCCGCAGTTTGCGCTGCAACAACTGCTGGTCGATGCCGCCGAGCGCCCGGAAGCGCGCCTGATCAATCAACAGCTGTTGCGCAGCTTGCAACAGGCCTGCTACACCCCCGAAAATCAGGGGCATTTCGGCCTGGCGGCGGATCATTATTGTCACTTTACTTCGCCCATCCGCCGGTATCCCGACCTGGTGGTGCATCACATTCTCAAGTTGGCCCTCACCGGTCAGGCAAAGTCTGCCGGTTATTCCTTCGCCGAACTGGAAAGCCTGGGCCAAGAGTGTTCCACCAAGGAACGCCGGGCCATGCAAGCCGAGCGCGATCTGGTGGAACTGCGGCGCTGTCAGATTATGGCCGGCAAAATTGGCGTGGAAGCGGAGGGCGTGATTTCTTCGGTAGCAGAATTTGGTTTTTTTGTTGAACTGGATGAGATGTTTGTTGAGGGTCTGGTGCCCCTGCGCAGCCTGACCGACGATTTTTACCACTTCGATCCAACCACCCTCAGCCTCCTCGGTCAGCGTCGCCGTCGCCGCTTTTGCATCGGCATGCGCGTGAGGGTGAGAGTTAAGCAAGTCGAACTCTGGCGCCGCCGCATCGATTTTGAACTGCTCGAAGTCGCAGAAAATGTGCGCTGAAATGTAACTATTCAGCATACAGAGTCCGCGGAATGGATTATTCCCTTACAACATACCCAGATCAGCAAAGCTGTGGTAGCGGCCGTCACCGATAATAATGTGGTCAAGGACGCGCACGCCCATAATTTCACCGGCCTGTTTGAGGCGCGTGGTCAGAGAAATGTCTTCCTGGGAAGGGCTGGGGTCACCGGAAGGGTGGTTGTGGACAAAGAGCACGGCCGCCGCCGATTCTCGCACCACCGGCATGAAAACTTCGCGCGGATGAACGATGCTGGCGTTTAAACTGCCTTCGGAAATTTGGATTTCACGCAGCAGACAATTTTTACTGTCGAGGAGCAGCGCGATAAAAACTTCGCGCCGGTAATCGCGCAGCCGCGGGTGAAAATGGTTGAAGGCGTCGGCCGAGCAGGTATAGCGGGTGCCGGGTTGCATAGCGTCCGCCGCAAAGCGCTTAGCCAGCTCAAGTACCGCCTGAATTTCAGCGGCGCGCGCCGGGCCGATACCGGGGAACTCGCAGAGTTCGGCAGTGCGTGCATGGCCCAGTTTGCGCAAATTGCCAAAACGGTTAATCAGATTACGCGCCTGATCAAGGGCGGTCTGGCCGCTGCGCGCGTCACCACAGCGCAGCACCAGAGCCAGCAGTTCGGCGGTGCTCAGATGTGCGGCCCCATGCTGCAATAATTTTTCGCGCGGCCGCTCATCTTCGGGCCACTCCTTGATCCGACTCATACCACCCTCCCGGCGTAACTATCTGAGGGGTTCACCCCAGAAGGTCTGAATAATTTTCATGTCTTTGTCGTTGAGCACAGCACCACGTTTGATCATCAACTGGGCCAGATCGGCAAAGCCGCGCTTCTGACGCATGGCCTGTTCGACAATTTCGATGCCGTGGCAGCCGGTACAGCGCAATTCGACCACCGAACGATAGTCTGCCAACGGATCATTTTTTTTCGCTGGCGCTTGCTGTTGACTGACCCCGTTACCGCGAAAAAAGACCCCCAGAACCTGCCGTTGACGCGTATCGAGCTCGGCGCCATGTTCGAGCATGCGTTGCTGAATAGCCAGCATATCGCGATGCTCTTTCATCGCCTGATCAACCCGCGAGCGGCTGTGACAGCGACTGCATTGATCGTCGATAACCTGCTGAAATTCAATAAAATCGGGCGCGCTCTCCGCCCCGGCAATGCCCGTATAAACCAAAAGTAGCACCACGATCAAAACTATTTTTTTCATATATCGATCCCTTCATCAGTAAATTTCCTGAAACGATAGCCCTTATAGCGCTTTGGCCTTTTGCAGTAAAGTCACCAGAGCCTCAGCCAACTGGGCATAACCGGCAGCATTGAGGTGAACCAGGTCACTTTTGAGCTCGGGCCTGGTGAGCAAAGCGGCGAGGATATCGGCCTGACAGGGCAGGCCATATTCGGCGGCCAAAGCGGTATAAAGTTGCGGCGGCTCAATGAGCAAACCCGGGGCCGGGACCGCCACCAGCACGACCTGGGTGCCCTGTTGGCGCATCAGCTCAATCATGCGACCTAGATTGTCGCGCAGGGCTTCCTGGCTTTGACGCCTGAGAAGGTCGTTGCCGCCGTGACACAGAATCACCAGTTCCGGCTGATGCTGCTCAAGCAGTTGCGGCAAACGCTTCAGCCCCGCGCTACTGAGTTCACCGGGAAGGCCGGCATTGATGACATTTTTGTTCAGTTGCTGTGCGAGTTGGGCCGGATAACTGTCGGCGGGAGCGGCACCGGTGCCATAAGTCAAACTATCGCCAAAGGCCAGAATAGTGGCATTTTGGCTCAGGGGCATGAGCTGCGGGGTTTTATCGCAGGCGCTCAACCACAGCAGGCACATGAGCCAGAGGAGACTAATCGCGATAGATCGCATCATTCACACGCTCGGGGTTGTGACAACCGCTGCATTCCGTCGGGCCTTTTTTTTGCCAGTGGCAGTTGATACAGCTTTTGTGCAGCACATCCTTATGCTGGGGCAGGCCCTCGATCACGCCGTGGCAGCTATTGCAGGGTCCCATCTTGACCCCCAGATGATGACAGACCGCGCAATCACCGCGCTTCTGATGCGCCTGGTGGTGAAAACTGACGTCGCCCCAGCGCGAAAGATACTCGTAGCCCGGTTCACCCCGCCCTTGCAGCGCGCAGACGCTGCCAGGCAACAGCAGTAGAATGACAAGCAGACGCAGCATCAAAAAGTCTCCCGCAGTTTTCATAGCCTGTCATTCTAGCAGAATCATTCGGGGTTGTCGGCGAAAAAGCGGGCGATCTGCGGCAAGAGTTCAGCCGCAGGCAGACACAGGCTTTCCACCTGCGGCAACGAGTGCAGAAAGGTGCGCCCATAGCCACGCCGCACCACACGGCTGTCAAGAATCAGCACCACGCCGCGATCATTGCGATGTCGGATCAAGCGGCCAAAGCCCTGTTTGAAACGGATCACGGCCTGGGGCACGGTGTATTTCATAAAGGGATCCTGGCCACGCGCTTCAAGGGCTTCGGCCCGGGCTTCAAGCACCGGCTCGGTTGGCACGCGAAAGGGCAGGCGCGTGATAATGACCTGTTCGAGGGCACGCCCCGGCACATCGACCCCTTCCCAGAAAGAATCGGTGCCAAAAAGAACGCTGGTTTCGTCGGCGACAAATTGTTTCAGAAGCGCATGTCGGCTTTCACCGCCCTGCAACAGGCAATGCAGCTTGTGAGCCTGCAAAATCGGGCTGATCTGGGCGTGAACCTGGCGCAGCAGTTGATAAGAGGTGAAGAGCACGAAGCTGCGCCCCCCGGCAAGCAGCAAAGCCTTTTCGCAAAAATCAGCCACAGCTTCGCTGAAGCCGGGCTTGCCCGGTTCGGGCATATCAACCGGCACCGCCAGCAGGGATTGGCGGGCATAGTCGAAAGGTGAAGCGAGCACCAGACAATCCAGGCGGTGGGGTTCGGCCAGCGCCAGGCCGGTGCGTTCACAGAAATAATCGAAGCGCCCGGCAACGCTCAGGGTGGCGCTGGTCATGACGATGGTGCGAAAACGTTCGTAAAGCGCCCGATTTAATCCTTCAGCAACCTCCAGGGGCGCGCTGCACAGGGTGGTGACCAGGGCGCGGGAACGGCCGACACGCCCAAGAGCGACTTCTATCCACACGCATTGATCGCCTGCCGCCGCCAGAAAGGTGCCCAGATCCGCGCTAAGCGCGACCAGGCGAGTGATAATTCCGGCCAGGTCGACCAACGGAGAGGCCAGTTTGTCGGCGACCTCCTCAGGCAGATCTTCGGCCTGCTTGAGGAGTTTTTCCAATTGCCGCGCCAGGGCTTTGCTCTGCTGACGCAAAGGCTTGATGAGATCGACAATTTCGGCCCAATCATTACTGCGTAAAAAATCGGCCTTGAGGCGATGGCGAATTTCCTGCTTTTCGCTGACAGTCTGGCCGAGAACACCCGAAAGTTTGATGCCGACCTGTTCAAGGGTCTCGGGAGCCTGAGAAAATAACTGGTGGCGCGCCTGCTGAAGGGCGTCGCTGGTGGCGTGAAGCTTGCGGTAAAGCTCATCATAACTGGCGGGCAGTTCATTGCCCAGCTGAGTCATAAACCGTGGCAGCAGGCCCTTGTCGGGTTTTTGCGCATGGCTGAGACGATTAAGAACGCGGCTGAAGCTGAAGCGGTTGACCCGCCCGGAAAAGTAGCTGGTGGCGACATTTTCCAGATGATGCGCCTCGTCGATCACTACGCGCCCATAGGGCGGCAACACCGCGGTGGCGTTGTAGTTGTCGCTCTGCTGCCGCAGGGCCAGATCGGACAACAGCAGAGCATGATTGACCACCAGCAGGTTGGCCTGGGCGGCCTGGCGGCGGGCCTTGTGAAAAAAACAACGCGCGTATTCGCGGCAGCGCACCCGGCTGCACTGATCGGCCTCGCAACAGACTTCTTCCCAGACCGCGGGCAGGGGTTGGAAAGCCAGATCATCGCGGGAGCCATCGGTGGTAGTCGCCGCCCAGTCGACAATTTGCTGCATTTCGCTCTCTTCGCGACTGGCAAAGAAGCCCGGTTCGTGACTGGCTTCATAGCTGCGCCGCAGGCAGAGATAATTGCCGCGCCCCTTAACCAGCACCGCGCGAAAATCCAGCCCGGTGGCGCGGTGCAGCAAAGGCAGATCTTTGCTGATTAACTGGTGTTGCAAGTTGATAGTGTTGGTCGAAACCACCACCCGTTCCCCATTGCTCAGGGCCCAGAGCAATGCCGGAACCAGATAAGCCAGACTTTTGCCAGTGCCGGTCCCGGCTTCGATAACCGCCAGGCGCCCGCGATTAAAAGCCTCGGTAACACAGAATGCCATCCGCAATTGCTCGGGGCGTTCCTCATACTGCTGCATCTGGCGGGCAATCGCGCCCTGGGGGCCAAGAATGCCTTCAACCTGGGCTAAATCCAGGGGTTTTTCATCCTGAGGGTCAAAAGGCTCAACCACGGCATAAGTTTCATCAACAGAGTTATCCACAATATAAAAACCCACCCCGAGACTAGCGATAGCGCCCGCAATCTGGAGATCCGCCGCCGATGGCGCCAGCTCCCCCGAGGGGTGGTTGTGGATAACAACATCACCATAG
>JAACTI010000508.1 GCA_009993495.1 Deltaproteobacteria bacterium
CGGTTCAACGACCCCATGAACCGCCATTTATTGATTGCATTCGCTTTTCAAGATCGCTAATCTCCACCGTATTTGTTAAAAAATCGCAAATCAATTTGAAGGTTCCTGTCCATGGCGAGTAACTGCCACCTCTGCCCTGGACATTTTTTGAACGAGGATGTCTTTTTTCAGCGTAATTTTTTATCAGGGAGGTTGTTGCAATGCGTAAACATTTATTTTTAGTTCTGTTGGTGGTTGTTTGGGGCTGGCCGCTTATGGCTTCGGCGCAGCAACACCTGACGGCGGGGCCCGAACAGTGCCTCGAATGTCATGACGATGTGATTTCAGCGGAGGAATTCAGCAATTCGGTGCATGGTCCCAACGGTTGCGTTGCCTGTCACGTGGAATTGGTCGACATAGATCTCCACATGGCCGGCGAGGTGATGCCCGGTGCGGTCAGGTGTGTCCGCTGTCACAAGAAAGAGACGGCTGAACACTATTCCAGTGTACACAAGCTCAATGAAATTGAGTGCGCCTCCTGCCACGCGGAAATTCACAGTCAACAGCGCTGGAATAAGGACAAGCGCATCGCGGTCGCGAAATGCGCTGAGTGCCATGACGATGCCCACGCCCAGTATAGTGAATCTATTCACGGCAAAGCGATTGCTGCCGGAAATATGGATTCGGCCGCCTGTCTCGATTGCCACAATCTGCACAAAATCGAAGAGCTGGGTGATCCAACCTGCCATCACAATCGCGAATTCCACACCAGTGTCTGCCTGAAATGCCATGCCGACGATGCTTTAATGGAAAAAAACGGCATCTACAATATCCCGGTTAAAACCTATCTCGAAAGCTACCATGGCAAAAATTACCGCCTTGGGGCGCCGGAAAAAGTTGCCGGTTGTGCCGACTGCCATACCTCCCATGCAATTCTGCCGCACACGGATCCGAAATCCAGCTTGCATCCCGCTAACCTGGCGCAGACCTGCGGCGCTTGTCATGAAAAATCGACCGAGCTCTTTGCGCAGTTTTATCCCCATGCCGATATGACCGATCGTGAAAATTACCCGATCCTCTACTATACCTACATTGGGATGAGTGGCCTGCTGCTGGGAACCTTTGCCGTTTTCTGGCTGCATACCCTGTTGTGGATGTTCCGTGGTTTCGTGGAAAATCGCGAAAAGAAGCGTGCCATGATTGCTGGCCAAATTCACGAAATCAAGG
>JAACTI010000241.1 GCA_009993495.1 Deltaproteobacteria bacterium
CGCGTCTCACCTCTTCGACGGCTGCTGCGGTTCAGAGAGTTTTTGCTTTGTCCGCAGTGGCTCTCTGTATCTGACGCGGGGCCGTCCGGCGTTGCACGTTCGCATCGAAGGAGAATTTTCCTGCCTTACCCCATAAAAAAACGGGCTCAGCGCTGATGGCCGGGCCCGGGGGCTTTGTATGGCTGGGGTGCTAGGATTCGAACCTAGGATAGCGGAGTCAGAGTCCGGTGCCTTACCACTTGGCGACACCCCAAGGGGGATGCAGTAAGTAACAAAGATTCCTGGACGCGTCAAGTAAAACTTTTTTACCGCGTAACTGTCCACCACTTTTTTGTGGGAGCGGCTTTAGTCGCAAAAAAATGAACCTGAATGCGACTCCTACAGCGTCATTCCGGCAGGATTTGAGCCCGACACCAGGCTATTAAGGGCGATAAGTCTGGTTTCCCGACAGAAGCACTTGGGGATGACGACCACTGGGGGGGCGGTGAATACTTAGAGGCAATTTTTACTGTTGTCTGGAGGAAGGCTTGGTTTAGACTGGGGAGAATACGTTGTTTTAAGGAGAACCGATGTACGGATATTTCGATTACAACCAACCGCTTTTCCGCCCGCCGTCTGAGGCGCAGAGTTTGATTTTTCAGATCACTCTCGGTTGCAGCCACAACAACTGTACCTTTTGCGGTATGTACAAAATGAAGAACTTTGCCCTGCGCAAGGTTGATGAAGTCGCCGCCGAAATCGCGGCAATTCCGGCGCCGCATCGGGCCAGGGTGCAGCGAATTTTTCTGGCGGATGGCGATGCGCTGGTCTATCCCCAGGCGGGGTTGGTTGCAATTCTGGATCTTTTGGCCGAGAACTTTCCGGCGTTAACCCGGGTCGCCGCTTATGCTTCGCCCAATAGTTTGACGACCAAAAGTGTCGAGAATTTGCGGTTGCTGCGCGAGAAAAAACTGCGGATTCTTTATTTTGGACTGGAATCGGCTGACGACGCGACCCTCAAGCTGGTAAACAAAGGTTTCGACAGTGCGCAGATGCTGGCCGAGTGCGAGAAGGCCAAGGCTGCACAGATCAAGCTGTCGGTAACGGCGATTCTCGGCTTGGCGGGGCGGCAACGCAGCCACGAGCATGCGCTGGCAACGGCTGAATGGGTTAACGCATTGTCACCGGAGTATTTTTCGCTTTTGACCATGTTCCGCCGCCACAACGATGCCCATTTTGAGCTGATTGCGCAGCTGAGTAACGGCGAGGTGATGGAAGAAGCAGTTGAAATCGTGCGTAATCTGCATCCGCACAAGACCATTCTGCGCTCCAACCATGTCTCGAACCTTTTTAACCTGGCCGGAAGTTATCCGAAAGACCGGGAGCAGATCATCGCACAGGCGGAAATGGCCCTGGTCGAGGCGAAGAGACACCCGAATTGGTATACTCTGGTGCCTGACTACGAAGAAACTCACTTCTGACCACGTCCCGCCTTGTTTTTTTTCTAATGTGACCCTCAGTTCTTCAGGGCAAAATGAATCTGTAGCTGAAATGTCTGCTTGGTTGCCAGTTCAGTCGGTGGTCGGCTAAACGGATTGGCATCTGCCAGTGCCTTGAGGGCGGCGCGGTCAAGGATGTTCGTACCGCAACTTTCACGTATCCGGCTGTCGAGTAACATTCCCTGGGCGTCGAGGGAAAACTCCAAGGCGACCGTGCCTTCTTTGCCTCTTTTGCGGGCTATGAGCGGGTAGCGCTTGGCCTGGTTGATGCGTTCTCTGATCTGCGCGGCATAGTTTTGTTTAAGCCGTTCCAAGAGCGCAGTTTGCGCGATATTTTGTAGGGCGATGCTGTCTTTGTGCATTGAAGTCGTCTGCGGAGCGGCTTCGTAGCTGGCTGGCCGGGGGATTTTAACCGCTTGTTCCTTTGGCGCTATGATGGATTTCATTTCAGGTTCGCGCACCAGGGGGGCAGGTGGGGGGAGGGCTTGCGCCGCTTTTTTAATTTTTTTCGGGGGCACTTGTTGCTTTCGGATGGTGGGCTGAGGTTTTGCTTGCCTTGTCTGTCGTGGGGGGATTATCTGGGTCGGCGCGAGCTGCGGCGCTAGTTTTTGAGGCAAGGTCACCAGATTCACTCGCATGGGCGTAATAAGTTCACGCTGAGGCCGTGTTTGATGCAGGTACGACACCAGCAGTAACAGAAAAACCACATGAGCGAGCAACGAACAGCAACAGGCCCACCCCCAGGGGTTTGGACGAACGGAGCAGTGAGTCAGGCTTGTTCCTGTCATGGGCAATTCTAAAAGCTGATTCTGCTCTGCGTTCTCAGGACGTCTTCTCTGGCAGGGTGAGTTTCCCCGTGCGAAATAATTAGCGATCATGTTATAATCTTGATTTAAAGTTGACTTTAACGGTTGTATTTTGCATGAAATTAACAGAAGGCTGTGGCCATTGCAACATTCTGCGGGGGGTTTTTTTCTATGCCAGAGGATGGGTGAGATGACAGCAGAGGGACGACGGGCGCAAATTCGCAACCAGCTGCAGGAATTCGGCAGTGTCCAGGTGTCAGAGTTGGCGGCGCAGCTGCAGGTGTCGAAGATGACTATTCACCGCGATCTGCTTCAATTTGAAGCGGAGGGTGAGGTGAAACGCGTTCATGGTGGTGCGGTGCTGGTGACTAAAGTTGGGGGTGGGGCCGAGCCTGTAAAAGATTCTGTCCCCCAGACGAACTCAGGAGAATGTCTTATCTGTCACCGGCCGCCAACGCAGCACTTGCTCTATACCATGACTACCAACAGTGGCAAACAGTGTCAGGCCTGCTGCCCTCATTGTGGCATTTCAGCGCATATTCTTTTTGGTGGGCAGATTATTATGGCCTTGACGGCGGATTATTTGTCGGGGCGTTTGCACGCGGCGCAAAACTCGTGGTTTTTGTTGGGGAGTGTCGCTGCGCCTTGTTGTCACCCCTCGATTCTAACCTTCGAAGATGAGCAAATGGCCAGACGTTTTCAAACCGGATTTGGTGGTCAAATCGGTCGTTTGAATGATGCTATCAGCTTTTTGCGCGAAGCTATGACCCTTGATCCCAACAAGGAGGCTTGTCCGCATTGCGCCGCCGCTCAGGGCGCCAAATCCTAGCGTTGAAAATGCCGCGATATTTTCAGCAGCCAGCCTTGTCGGGTTTGCAGGGCGCCCTGGGGACAGAGCTCCTGGCAGCAGAAACAGCGGATACATTTTTGGGTGTCGATGGCCAATCTGTTGTCGTCTATTCGCATGGCGTTTGGTGGGCAAAGCTCAACGCAGATACCGCAACGGGTGCAGATTTGGTGCCGGGGCTCTGGTCGGGCGGTCAGGGCCTGCTTGAGCAAATGTTCGAGAAAGACCGGCATTGAACCGTTGATACCCGTGTTTTTGGCTGGCCGAAATTCGTTGATACGCAAGTTTTTGAGATCCGCACCGCAAAGTTCTATCTCCTCAAATCTGCTGCCCAAACGACCGGTTTCCATGGCCAGCTTCTGCGTCCAGACCTGATCGGCGTTCATCCCCAGCAGGGCGATGGCCGCAGCATCGACCGAAAGAGGGTTGACCCCGGCCAGCAAGGCGCCGATCTGAACCGGATCACCGCTACCGGGGCCGTCTCCTTGCATGCCGACAACCGCATCGACAATCGTCAAAGTTGGAGCCAGCTGTTCGCAAAGTTCCAACAACATCAGGGCAAAGAGGGCTTTATCGCTACCTGCTTTGAGGTGTAGCTGGGGTTTGCGCAGGCCAATCACTGCGCCGAACATGTTTTTAACCGCGCAGGTCAGCCCCATCATCTGGTGCGTTTTTAATTTCGGCAGATTGATAACAACGTCTGCCGCCAGGAGATCCGCGGCGATTTCGAGCCGCTGGAAGGTTTTGCCCTGGGGCCGGATGGCGACCGGTTTGTCAAAAGATTTGAATGCGATCCCTAACTCTTCCACCACCGCCATAATGCCGCATTTGCGCGCGACGGATTCCGCGCTACCCATGCCGGGCGAGTCTCCCAGCCAGACCTCTGCGCCTGCGTCCTGAACCAGCTCCGCGACGCCTCTGATCAGGGCAGGGTGGGTGGTGACTGCGCGTTCCGCAGGCTTCCCCGCCAGTAAATTCGGCTTCAACAGCACCTTCTGTCCGGGTTTAACAAACGGACTGATGCCACCGAGAGGGGCCAGCAAATTGATCAGGGCGTTTTTAACCTGCCCCGGGTCGTAACTGGCCAGGGCCTGGAGCGAAACCCGTCTGTCCCCATGGATGGTGATATTTTTATTCACTGCCGATTTTCATGAAACGCCGGCCTCTGTGCGGCGTCAGTTGGTGATACTTGGTCGGGTGGCCCCAGGGCTGCGGCAACGGCTTCGATGGAAGATTTGCGATAAAGCATTCCCGTGTGGCCGATGCGGTCAAGAATCCTGTTGTCCAGCCAGTTCAAATGGGCGGATTGCGCGGGCACGACCATGTTGTCTTTTAAGCTGTAAATATTTGTTATGCGGCCAACTTTGGGCGGTGGTGCGGCGGCCAGGCGTTGCAGAAATTCAGAATTTGGAACCAAAACCTTGCTCAGGGGAGTCACGGCAAAAGGGCTGAGCTTGGAGCCTGCGTGCGGGCTGGCCAGAAACACACAGTGATCAACCTTTTCCTCGCCCCCGCGCAACTGGACATAATTGCGAATGATGATACCGCCCATGCTGTGGCCCACGAGGTGAACTTTTTTCACATCGAGGTGCAGGCGCAATTCGTCGATGCGTTTAGCCACCTGTTCGGTCAGGGTTTCTTCATTGTGGTAGGAGGACAGATTGATGGTGACCAGATTGCGAAAGCCCCGCCGGCGCAGGGCGCTCTTGAACCAGAACCAGCAGGCCCGATTGATGAAAAGTCCGTGGACGAGCAGTACTGGCGTCTCGCCTGTATACTGTGGTTGTCGCCGGGGATCAAGCAACCCAAAGGGCAGCAGCAGCAGGGTGAGAAAATTGAAAAAAATTTCCTGAATAATCAGGGAAAAGGCCAGCCACAAAGATTGCGGCTTGAAACGGTCTTCCATGAGCTGCGGGTTGCTGTTAGCATACTCGTACCAGCACAGGCTGTAGGTCAAAATTGCGACCAGGGTCAGAATGGCGACAAGGATCGCTACCAGAGAAAAGAAGAGGAACATTTGAGCTGTGAACCTTTCGCGGCTGAAATCACAAAAGGCGAGTATGCCACGCTGGTTTTGACGCGTCAATTAAGGATAGATCGTGAAGCCGTTGATTGATCAGTTTATGCGCCACCTGTCAATTGAACGTAATCTTTCCCCCCATACGATTGCGGCCTATGGGCACGACCTGGCTCAGTTTTATGATTTTTTGCAACGGAGCTTTAATGCCCCGCCTGATGTTGAGCGGCTGAAACGTCTCGATGCGCACCTGTTTCGTCGCTATCTGGCCAAGCGCCATGAACGGAATCGACGCACCAGTGTTGGGCGTAAACTGGCGGCGATTCGTACCTTTTTGCGTTATCTGGTGCGAGAAGGAATTTTGTTGACCTCTGCGGCTGATGCCCTGTCGACGCCACGTGCGGAAAAATATTTACCCCGTGTTTTGTCCGTTGACGAGGTTTTTCGTTTGCTCGATCAATCACCGCAAAGGGACAGTTTGTTGTTTTTACGTGATAAGGCCGCGTATGAAGTGCTTTATTCCTGCGGTTTGCGGGTCGCAGAGTTGACCGCCTTAAACCTGAGTTCCCTCGATCTGCACCAGGGGCTTGTGCGGGTGGTCGGCAAGGGTAGCAAGGAAAGGACGGTGCCGGTGGGTTCAGCTGCGATAGCCGCATTGCAGGCTTATCTGGCGGCGCGCAAGCCCCTTGATGCTGAGGCTCCCTTGCTTCTCAATGCGCGCGGCGGGCGGCTGACCCCTCGTAGTGTCCAGCGGCTGATGAAGAAATATCTGCTGTTGGCTGGTTTGCCCACCGATGCCAGCCCGCATGCTTTGCGTCATTCTTTTGCAACCCATCTACTGGATGGGGGTGCTGATCTGCGTGCGATTCAGGAACTGCTGGGGCACGCTTCCCTGTCAACCACCCAGAAATATACCCAGGTCAGTCTCAGCCATCTCACCCAGGTTTATGATGCGGCACACCCGCGCAGTCGGAAAAAATAACCTTT
>JAACTI010000509.1 GCA_009993495.1 Deltaproteobacteria bacterium
CCATTGTCGTTTTTTGCGATGAAATCCCACAGAAATCCACGACGACATTCGTCCTTCGTCTGGATTTTGATCGAGGTTTCATCGGCATTAATGTGGCTCGACGACGCGACCAAGCGCAAAATTTCTTCGGAAATGGGCGACAAGTGCTCAGCGGTGCGATGAAACAAATCACAAAGTGTGCTCTTCGAAAGCGGCACATCAGCACGTTTAAAGCCGCGTGCTTGGCGGTCGAGCGGAGTCGAGTCCGCACATTTTGCGACCACGACATGAGCGTGTAATCCTGGGCCATAAAGGCCACCTTCGACCACGCGCGCAGGCAGGTCACCTTTGGTAAAACACCCACAATTGCACACCAAACGATGACGGCGGTGTTCGCGCCGAATCACACGAGCTGGCACAAACTCGTATTCTTCGCTGACTTCGTCTGAGAGAGCATCGGCGTCTTCGAGCGACGCACCGCATCCCCTGCAGAACCGAGCGTCGACCTGATGTTCAATCACTTCGGTGGGTGTGCTATCACGGCGCTGTTCACGTTTCGCGTCGCGCTTCGCCTTGGACTTGGCCAGACGTTCGACGGCTTGTTCAGGAGTTTCGACCGCCCGAACTCGACGGGCGATTTCGCGATTAATCGGAACGACACGTTCCGACTTTTGACCAAAAAGAGCTCGACTTACTTCGGCCAATTCATGGCGTAGTTGCTCGATGGTGGTGCTGAGCTTGGTGATCGTTTGGGCTTGTTGTTCAGAAGATTTCAGCAATAGCTTCAACAGAAACTTTGCGCTTCCGAGATCCTGAATCTCGTCCAAATCTGGAATTTCGAAGGACTCTTCCATGTCCATTTTTGATCATGATCCGAGACTCTTGTCGATCCCTTTTGATTCAGGAGGCTCCCAAAGGACCGGTTTTCTTACTCGACGCAGGTCGATGCCTCGAAGCAGCATGGCCAGCTGGGCCGCATCAATCATAGTCTTGGCGGCTCCTGACATGACACGTGGCTGCTTAAATCGGCCTTGTTCCAGTCGTTTATAATAGACCACAAAACCACCGGCATCCCAGGTCAGGATCTTCAGCCGGTCCATCCGCCGCGACAAAAACACAAAGAGCGCGCCCGAATAGATGTCTTCGTTGAAACTTGAGGCAACAAGCTGGCCCAGCCCGTCGATGCCTAGACGCATGTCGGCCGGCTGCGCCGCCACGTAGATTTTGACGCT
>JAACTI010000242.1 GCA_009993495.1 Deltaproteobacteria bacterium
CTTTGAAGCGGCGCGCACCAGCTACACCTACGATGTCGGTTTCGCCCTTGATCAACCCGAAGCCATGGCGGTACGCTACGGCTGGGCTTTGCAGGCCAAGTGTCTGCGCACCAGTGCCGAGGATGAAGCGGACATCGCCAAGATCGACGCCGCGCAGATTCAACAGCTGTGCCGCGAGCTCTTCACCCGTCACCAGTTGCACCTGGTGGTCGTTGGCCCTTGGCGTAAAGAGCAAAAACATGAGATTGATCGGTTGATTCGCGCTTTTTAAGCCAGAAATGGCGCCGCACGCTGTTGCCCATTGCAAAAAATGACTACTTATTCAGCAGTAGACAGCGATACAAACAGTTTCCGGGTTTCGCAGAAGTGCTGAATATTTACAAAAAAAGGATGGGATCTATGGATATTGTTGAAATCTGCATCAAAGGATTGATGGACGAAAACCGTTTTTTCCACAATTTCACCCCGGCGGAGCTGGAAATTCTCATGCCGCTCTTCCACCTCAATCGCTGCCAACCGGACGAAAATCTCATCGAGGAAGGCACCGCCGCAGGTGGGCCCTTTTCAATTATCGTCACCGGCTCATTGGAAATCAAAAAACGCACGGAATTTGGGCGCTTTGTCGTTTTAGCTAAAGTCAGCCGCGGGGCGGTTATCGGCTACGGATCCATTCATCGCATGAACCGCCCCTTCCCGATCACCGCCACCGCCCTCGAAAAAACCGAGTTGCTCTATGTTCCGCGAGAAGATTTTGATCAGCTGTTGGAAGATCACCCCCGTATCGGGGTTAAAATTATGCGTGAAGTGATTCGCATTCAGGATATTCGCCTGCAAGAATTGCTGGAACGTTTCACCTCAACCATGTAACGCGAGAGTCACCCCAAACAAGGTGCCAAAGGATTTAACCAATGGAAAATCTTCCCCCCTGTCCAGAGTGCAAAGGCAGCCTGACCTATGAAGATCGCGGCCTGCTTATCTGTCCCGAATGCGCCTATGAATGGACAACTGATAACGAGGAAACCACCGAAACCACGGAAATTTACCGCGATGCCCATGGCAACGCATTGCAACCGGGTGACACAGTCACTCTCATCAAGGATCTAAAAATCAAGGGATCTTCCGCCGTGATTAAAGTTGGCACCAAAGTCAATAATATCCGTCTGGTTCCAGGTGATCACAATATCGACTGCAAAGTTGACGGCATCGGGGCTATGAAACTGAAATCGGAATTTGTCAAAAAAAGCTGACCTTTTTTGCCTGGTTCCTGCTGAGGGAAAAACACGTTTTAGCGTTTCATGCGGACGAAACACTGAGGGAGATTTCTTGAGTCATGCTTGAACACTTTGCCCAATTTCATCCGGTGGTGCAGGCGGCCCTGGCAACTCTGTTTACCTGGGCAATGACCGCGGCTGGTGCCGCCCTGGTTTTCGGCACCGGCCAGGCCAGCCGCAAGTTATTGGACTGGATGCTTGGCTTTGCCGCCGGGGTCATGATCGCCGCCAGCTACTGGTCGTTACTCGCCCCGGCCATTGAGATGTCAGAAGCCGGGGGCGTGCCGGGATGGATTCCAGCGGCGGTCGGTTTTTTGCTCGGCGGCATCTGTCTGCGCCTGGCAGACCGGCTGCTGCCGCACCTCCACCTGGGTTTCCCCACCAGTGAGGCCGAAGGCCCCGCTACCAGCTGGCATCGCAGCACGCTGTTGGTTCTGGCCATTACCCTGCACAATATTCCCGAAGGACTGGCCGTCGGCGTTGCCTTTGGGGCTGTGGCCGCCGATCTCCCTGCGGCCAATCTGGCCGGAGCCATTGCCCTGACCCTGGGGATCGGCATCCAGAATTTTCCTGAAGGTATAGCCGTAGCCCTGCCCATGCGCCGTGAAGGGCTGTCGAAGTTACGCAGTTTTATGTATGGCCAGATGAGTGGCCTGGTGGAGATAGCCGCCGGCGTCATTGGTGCCGCAGTCGTACTGTTTATCCAACCTCTGCTCCCCTATGCCCTGGCTTTTGCCGCCGGAGCCATGATTTTCGTCGTGGTGGAAGAAGTCATCCCGGAAGCCCAGCGTGGCCAGAATACCGACCTGGCCACCATGGGAACTATGCTCGGGTTCGCAGTGATGATGGTGTTGGATGTTGCCCTCGGCTAGTGTCCGGCTCGCAAACACTCTTTTCCGCGGCCCCGGCGTCAATCTGCGGCTGAGCCTGTGCTGCGCCGCGGACAACGCCTTTTAACGCCTTGATTGAGCTGAAAAATAGAACCAAGGTTGGAAAATAATCATTTAATTCTGCACTTAAAAGGGTTACAATCACACGTTGTTTTTTCTCTGCGCGATCAGCGGTTGTCCCGCTGATCCTAACCAAAAGAAGGGGTTGTTATGGCGAAGATACTGATTGCGGAAGACAGCGACACGGAACTTGCTTTTTTGATGGAAGTCCTCAAGGAAACGAACCACGAGATCACCGTAACCCGCGATGGGTTGGAAGCCGAATCGACGGCAAAAGCTGGTGGTTTTGACCTGGTGATCCTCGATGTCATCATGCCGGGGAAAAACGGTTTTCAGGTCTGCCGCACCTTGAAGAAAGACCCTGGATTCAAGGCTCCCGTCATTCTGCTGACCTCGAAATCAGAAAACAGCGACAAATTCTGGGGCATGAAACAGGGGGCTGACGAATACATTACCAAGCCCTACAATCCGGTGGATCTGCTGCTGGCAATTCGTCAACACATCGGAGGCTGATACCATGAATTTACAGGAGGTGCTACAAACCCACCTCGGAGGCGACCAGCAAGGCCAACTGGTGATCAAATTCAACGGCGAAGACCATCTGTGCAAGATTTCAGTGGAAGCAGGTCAGGCCATCTACCTGACTCTTGGTACCCTGAATCCAGAAGAAACCCTGGGGCACATCCAGCACAAAGAGGTTGAATGGGTCAACTTCCTTCGGGGCCTGCCCGCCCGCAAACGCCTTGCACAACCGCTTACGGAACAATTGTTCAACATTGCGGGGCTCCCTTCCGCAGCAGCAACACAAAGTTCGGACAGGCCCCCGGCGCAGGCTGAGGGCGTCGGCCCTTCGGTTCAGGTCGATGTTGGTCATATTAACCAGGCCATTGAACACTTTATCGATTACGTGGGGCCACTGGGAACCATGCTGGCTGAAAATATTGCGGTAAAGCTGTCCTGTTCTTGCCTTGAACCCATGGAATCTGCCACCTTTGAAAAATTTGTTGCCGCTTTGGCTGAAGAAATTCCGGAAATTGAGCGCCAAAAATTTATTTCGTCATTGAGAAACTGAACAGTTTCTTGCTTCTGCCCTGGGAGGGTCTAAAATGCTGAGAAATATGAGTATCCGCAAGCGTCTGCTGGTTATTCTCGCCCTGGTTTATGTCCTGTCCATGATTGGCACCATTGGTGGTGGCTACTACTTACTGAATCAGGATGCTTTGCGTGAAGCAAAGGAAAAGATTCAGCTTTTCGCCACGGTCATGTCGGCAAACCAGGAATTCATGTCTTACAATGTCCGCCCGGATCTCATGGATCTGCTGCCCGACACCTATTTCCCGTCAGCCTCGGTTGGCATTGTTATGATGAGCGAAACGGCCAAAATCATTCGCGAAGATTATCCGGAATATAACTTCAAAATTGCTTCACCGAACCCCCTGAACAAGGAAAATCTTTCCGACGCTTTTGAAAATACCATTATTGCCGGGTTCGATAAGGGAAACTACGAAGAATGGGAAGGCGTGGTTACTAAAGTTGGCAAACGCTACTACGCTAACGCCACCCAGATTGTTGCGCGTAAAAGTTGTATCTGGTGTCATGACACCCCGGAAACGGCCAACCCGGAAATGGTCGAAGAATATGGCCGAGATTCCGGCTATGGTTACGAGTTGGGTGATATTGTCGGTGGCCGCTTTATTTACGTGCCAATGGCCGAAGCCGACAAAATAACCATGGAAAAACTTGCCGGATTTGGTGGTGGGATCAGTCTGCTGTTTTTTCTCGCCATGCTCATAATCGACCGGATTATCGTGGCCACCGTCGTCAAACCGATTGAGAATATTGTTGACGTTGCCGGGGATATTAGCCGTGGCAAAATGACGCGTGAATTTGAAATAATTGGTAATGATGAAATCAAACTGCTGGCTGAAGCGTTTAACCGAATGAAGGTTTCACTCGCCAAGGCCATGGATATCCTACACAAATAGCCGAAGCCAATGAGGGCTTTGTGCTGACATTCACAGGAGGCTATGAATGAAACGACTACTATTGGTTTTCATCACTCTGACCTTGGTAGCAGCACTGGCTTCGCCGGTGCTGGCGGCCAGTTCACGTCGCGGCAAAAGGACATTCAAAAAAGAGTGTAAAACCTGCCACGTTGAAGGGGCCGAAGGCGGAAAAATATCGCCTCTGCAGAAAACCCAGGCTCAATGGCGCGAATTTTTTAAAAAGAACCAGCATCAGGTCAAGCCGGACGTTTGGAAAAAGTTGAGCGATAAGGAGCGTGAAAATTTGCTTAAATTTTTCCTCGACTTTGCCCTCGACTCAGATCAACCTGAAACCTGCGGCTGAACAAGCAGCGGAGTGGTCCTGAAAAAAGTCGGCTTGCATTTCTGCGGGCCGACTTTTTAACCACAAGAGGACGGCGCAATCCATCAGAGCACGCTATCCAGAATAAGCGTCAGCAGCAACAAAGCCAGCGACAGATTAACCATTTGAAACAGCCGGCTCGGGTCTGCCCGCTGCACGCCACGCACTAACTGAAGCACAATTCCACTCACCAAAGATACCAACAGGGTCAAAAACAGCCCCGTCAGCCATGGATTGCTGATGATGTTGAAAAAACCAAAAAATAAATAACAGGCGAAAAGTGCCGTTAGCCAACACTTATTGATCGCGAAAAATTGTTGCTCATTCAGCTGATCAAAAATAGTCGGCAAACCGGAGTCAAACTGATCCTGACGATAGCGCCAGGCCAGAAGCCAGAAGTGCGGCACCTGCCAAATCACCAGGGTTCCGGCCAGCAATACCACCAAGGGATCATGGGCGACGCCGCCCGCAGCAGTGTAGCCCATCAGGGGCGGCAATGCACCACAGATCGCGCCGGGAAACACCGCCCAGGCCGTTTTGCGCTTGAGGGGCGTATAAACCAGATTGTACCAGACGACCGCCAGCAGCCCCAAAGCTAAGGGCCAGGGCCCAAGGGGCAAGAGCAATAATAGCCCCAGGATCAAGACCAGAAGGGCACACCATAGGGCCTGGCTGGGGGCCATCAGGCCGCGAGGCAAAGGGCGCTCACAGGTACGCGACATACGCCCGTCGATGTCGATTTCCTGCAACTGATTGAGGGCCGAACAACCAGCAGCCAGCAACCAGACCGCCAAGCTTACCGCCACCACCGCCCAGGTCAAGCCCTGCCCAGTTAACAGTGCACCACACAGCGCCGACATAGCTACCAGCGTCGCCAGACGCACCCGAAAGAGCAGGCCGACCGCCGCGAAAAATTCCGTGCAAGCCAATATCAGCGCGGGGCCGGCGATCAAAGAGGGCAAGAGTTTCATCTGCGGCTATTACCTTTTCAGCAGATCCTGAATAATCGCCTGAACCTCGGCCTCAGTGAGCTGATCAAAGGCTGGCATAATAG
Source organism: Deltaproteobacteria bacterium (assembly GCA_009993495.1). Lineage (GTDB taxonomy): Bacteria > Desulfobacterota > Desulfuromonadia > Desulfuromonadales > Geopsychrobacteraceae > Geopsychrobacter. The sequence goes on from JAACTI010000242.1 coordinate 5,643, forward strand.
GTGGATAATCCTCAACAATTTCATAATTAGGCTCGCGAATGGCCCGACGCAAATAATCTTCATCGACCTTGAGATGAAATTCTTCGCCGTTACGCTTTATTTCTGTTGTGCGCGTCCCCAGCCCCTTGAAACTCGGCCCGGCCAGCTGGCTGCCATCGGTGGAGTGACATCCCAGGCAGCCCTGCTCTTCGAGCAAGGCGCCACCATCAAGCGCTGCATCGACCTCGCCATCAAGCAGATACCGCACAATCTCTTCCAGATCAGACTCACTGATTTCATCGCCATAGGCCGGCATCATTGGCGCGAAACCTTCAACCACTTCGTCGCCTGGTGCCCGAATGGCGCGGCGGAGGTAATTGGCATCGACTCTCAGGTTGATCTCCTCGCCATTGCGGGTAAGCTCACGCTGCTGCCCTCTCAGTGGCGCAAAAACGGGGGCAATGCTGTTGCTGCCATCGAAGCTGTGGCACCCCAGACAGCCCTGTTCCTCCAGCAATTGCCGGCCGCGGGCGACCTCTGGCGTGCCGCTGGCCGACTGCTTGTACCAGGCGTCGAACTCGACCTGCGACAGGGCCTCGGCTGTGGTAATCATATCGGCGTGGCCGGTTCCGCAATATTCCGCGCAGAAAATGTCGTAACTGCCGTTTTCCGGCGCCTGAAACCACACATAGTTTTCCATGCCCGGTACTGCGTCGCGCTTGATGCGAAAAGCGGGCATGAAGAAGCTGTGGAGAACATCCTTAGCAGTGATCTTGACCTTGATCGGGACGCCGCTCGGAATGTAGAGCTTGGGGCTGGTGCGGCCATTGTCATACTTGAACTGCCAGGACCACATACGGCCAATCGCCTCGACTTCAAGCGCTCCTTCCGGCACTGCGCGCAGCCCCTTATAGTTGACCCAGCCATACCAGAACATGGTCAAAACGATCAGGGTCGGCAGCAGAGTCCAAGTGATTTCGAGCGGCCAGCTGCCGTCACGCTCAGACGTCGGCTCGGGATACTTTGAACGGCGGTAACGCACCACAAACCAGATCATGACGATGGTGATACCCGCCAAGAGCAGCAAGGAAACGCCGAAGATATAAATCAAAACGTTGTCGACCCCCTGGGCCGTTGGATTGTTGAGCGGATTCACGGCAGCTCCTAACGGTAGAGCACATCAAAGAAGGTAAAACCGATAAAAATGGCCAGGATCGTCAGCACCGCCAACAGCCCGACCTTAAACAGGCGCGCCTCCTGACGCAGGTTCATAAAAAAGAAGATCACCAGCGCCGATTTGGTCGCTGCAA
>JAACTI010000243.1 GCA_009993495.1 Deltaproteobacteria bacterium
AGCTATTAAAAGTTTGGATTATGTCCACCCGAGTCGGGCGTTGCAGTTAATGCAGTCGCAGCAGAAGGGCCATGATAATTCGGGGTTTGCCATGGTCATGCACGACCTTGGGGGCATCTTTGAGGATTACAAAAACCTGCCGACATTGTCGATGGCGGCCAGCGACGAAGGGGTCAAGCGGGCCGAAGATATTCTGCACCAAGCCGGATTTCAGCGCGTGATGCAGTGGGTACCCGAAACCAATGCCCAGCCGGATCTCGACATCAACGCCATGCCCAACTACGTGTTCGAAACCTTCGACTATCCCAAATTTTACCGCCATGCGCCGCAGAAAGAGAAAGAAGAGCTCTTGCTCGACATACGCTTACAATTGCGGGCGGCCTTGGAACCGAATGAGGAGGGCTTCGTCTACTCTTTCTGGCCCGACGTTGTTACCCTGAAAGAAATTGGTGACCCGCGCGATATTGGCACCTATTTTCATTTGTGGGAGGCCGACGACAAGTTCACCGCCAGGGTGATTACCGCCCAGTGTCGGCAGAATACCAACTACGATATCGTGCGCTACGCCGCCCACCCGTTTCACTTGCAGGGCTACACGGCTCTGGCTAACGGTGAAAATACCTTTTACCTGAAAAATGTCGAATTTCAGCGCAAGCTGCATCGCGGTTATATCGGTTTTGAGTCTGATTCTCAGTGTTTCCTCTACTCGCTGCACTACGTTCACCGCGAACTCGGCTGGCCCCTGCGTTACTTCAAGCATGTGGTGACCCCACTGCCTTTTGCTGACATTGAAAATCGCGAGGATGCCGGCCAGCTCAAGGCCATTCGCCAATCCCTGGGCCACCTTGAGATTAACGGCCCGAATACGATTATCGGCGTGCTCCCCGACAACACCCTGTTCACCTGCTGCGACGCCAAAAAACTACGACCGATTGTCGTTGGCCGCACTGCGGATACGGTGGTTTTCTCTTCTGAAGTTTGCGGGATCAACGAAATTCTTCCCGACCGCGACTGGCAGACGGATATTTACCCCCATGAGCGCGAAGTGGTTGCGATTGACGGCAATCTGGAGGTGCAGCGATGGAATCAATGAAAGTTCAAAGTGTTACCCCCAACGATTTGCCGTGGAAAATTACGTACGACGCCCATCGCTGTACCCTGTGCGGCTCTTGTGTGTCGGCCTGTTCCTTCCGTGCCATCGAAGCCAAGGTAGAAAGGCGGCGGTTGATCTTCTCTGAAAGCGAATTTCCTGAACCACAAACACGTTTTTCAGCGGTGCCGGTGATCCGCCAGGTCAAATCGGTTAAAAATTACTGTCGTGGCTGTGGCATCTGCGAAAAAGTTTGCCCGAATGATGCCATCCGCCCCCAGCGCAACCCCGATTCGCGCCACCCAATTGTTACCCGCTGCCTGGGCGGCGATTCGATTAAACGTGGCGGGCGCAAGAATCTGGAATCGGCGGTTCGTACCCTGGATAAACTGCGCGTCGGACGTATTTCGCAAATGACGGATCCGAGTCTTGACGCTCAGCGCCACACCTTCGACATGCTCGCCCCCTTTGGACGCATTCTGCCCCCGAAAAAACTGCCCCTGGGGATCAGCCCCGCCGGCTTACTCGAAACCACCGGTTCGACCCCGCCGGTGCGCTGGATCTATCCAGTCATTATCGGCGATATGTCCATTGGTGCCCTGTCCTGGCGCATGTGGGAAGCGGTCGCTATGGCGGTGGCCTATCTGAATGAAGAGTGCGGTCTGCCGGTGCGCATGTGTTCCGGCGAAGGGGGCGTTCCGGTGCGCCTGCTGAAATCGCGCTACCTGAAATATATGATTCTGCAAATTGCGTCGGGTCATTTCGGCTGGAACCGCATCGCCAACGCCATGCCGCAGATGGTGGAAGACCCTGCCGGAGTCTTGATTAAAATCGGCCAGGGAGCCAAACCCGGCGACGGTGGTCTGCTGATGGCCCAAAAGGTGGCTGAACATATTCAAGCGATTCGCGGCGTGCCCAAGACCGACCTCCTCAGCCCCCCCAATCATCAGGGCCTCTATTCCATCGAGGAAAGTGTGCAGAAGATGTTCCTCTCTTTTAATGCCGCCTTCAAGTTTCGCGTGCCGGTGGCAATTAAAGTCGCCGCCAGTGCCACCTCGGTTTCGGTCTTTAACAACCTGGTGCGCGACCCCTACAATATTGTCGGTGGCTTTTTCCTCGATGGCATCGATGGTGGCACCGGCGCCGCCCATGAAGTCTCCCTGGATCACACCGGTCACCCGATTGTTTCCAAGCTGCGTGATTGCTATCTGGCTGCCGTTAACCAGGGCCGTCAGGGGCAGATTCCCCTGTGGGCCGCAGGCGGACTGGGCAAAACCGGCGACCTGGCAGCTGATGCCTTCAAGATGATCTGCCTGGGGGCCAACGGGGTTTTTACCGGCAAGCTGATTCTGCAGATGGCGGGCTGTGTCGGTAACGATCAAGGTCGTTGCAACGCCTGCAACACTGGCCTCTGTCCGGTGGGCATTACCACTCAGGAACCCCCGCTGGTCAAACGTCTCGACCCCGAACGAGTGGCGCAGAATATCGTCAATTACTTTTTGGCCATGGATCAGGAATTCAAAAAATTAATGGCCCCCATCGGCAACAGTTCCCTGCCGGTGGGCCGCGCAGATGCGCTGGTATCGACAGACGCGGCCGTTGCCGATCGCCTGCAGATTCAGTACGTGTGTTAGATCGGGTGTAACTGTTCACCCTGCAGAGCGCCAGGGAGGAATTCATGCGGCCCGTGGAATGGGGGTCTTGGGCTCTGCCTCTACGGAGCCGAATAGATACGATCTGGTGAGAGTGAGGGGTGAGGAGTCAATATGTCAGCTAAAATCAAGGGTTTCGATGACCATCAGCAGCGTATTTCAACCCAGGTGCTGCTGCAGCAAATATACGCAGGCCTCGATGCCGGCCAGACCGAATTTGAAATTCTCGCCAGTGGCCACCACAATATTGGCGGCCCCTTGTGGACGACCGACGGCGCGCCCCTGAAATTCCGGGTTAAAAATCCCGGCCAGCGGGTCGGCTCTTTTGGCCTGGCCGGCACCGAAATTATTGTCGAAGGTTCCGCCCCGGCGGATGCCGGCTGGCTGAACGCCGGCGCCGAACTGACGATCCTCGGTGATGGCGGCGATACCACGGCCCACTGTGCCGCCAGCGGCAAAATTTATGTCGCCGGTCGCGTTGGCACCCGCTCTGGATCCCTGATGAAGCACGACCCGGCCTATCCCGCCCCCGAATTCTGGGTATTGAAGCGCACCGGTTCCTTCTGCTTTGAATTCATGGGCGGCGGCATTGCGGTGGTCTGCGGCATTGATTGTGAAAACGAACCTTCGGTTCTGGGAGATCGCGCCTGCGCGGGCATGGTCGGCGGCACCATTTATGTGCGCGGCCCCATCAGCGGCCTGGCCGATGATGTCTGGCTGCTGGATCTCGACAGCCGAGACCACGAATTTCTTAGCAGCGGGCTGCCGGTCTTTCTGGACAAAATTGCGCGCCCCGACCTGTTTGAGCGCCTCGGAGATTTTTCTGCCTGGAAAAAAATTGTCGCCAAAGATCACAGCGAACGTCGGGTGCACTCACGCATCAGCATGCACGAGTTCCGGATGCAGAAATGGGTCGCAGGCGGCATCTTCGGTGGCTTGCTACAAGACGATTACGCTGAGGTTCATGGGCTGGTCAATACGGGGGCCGGGCGCCTGAAAACTCCCCACTGGCAAGACAAACGCTTTGGTGCCCCTTGCCAGGTCGCCTGCCCGTCCAATATCCCCACCCAGGATCGCATCAACCTGCTGCGCCAGGGGAAAATTGAAGAGGCCCTGCAACTGGTCTTGAAATATTCGCCCTTTCCCGCCAGTGTTTGTGGCGAGGTGTGTCCCAACCCCTGCATGGACGCGTGCAGTCGTCAGTTCATTGATAAATCCGTCAGCATGGGGCTCCTCGGACGCCTGTCGCGAGATGTGCCCGCGCCAACCCCGGCACCCGCAACCGGCAAGCGCGTTGCCATCATCGGCGGCGGCCCCGGTGGCTTATCCGCCGCCTGGCAGGCGCGTCTTTCTGGGCACTCGGTCAGGGTTTTTGAAACCGACAAGCAGGTCGGCGGCAAGCTGCAACAGGTCATTCCCACCGAACGTTTACCAGAAAATTCCTTGCAAAGTGAAATTCGCCGCATTGTCGAGCTGGGGATTGAGCTGCAAACCGGAACCATGGTGGATGCTGAACTCTTTAGCCAAATCCGCGCCGATTTCGATGCCGTCGTCATCGCCTCGGGGGCGCACAATCCGGTGGTGATTCCCTTCCCCGGCCATGAGCGATTGGTGAAAGGGCTGGATTTTCTCAAGGCCATCAACGCCGGACAAAAACCGAAAATCGGCAAACAGGTGGTGGTCATAGGTGCGGGCAACGCCGGCATGGATGTGTGTCTTGGTGCTTACGCCATGGGCGCCGAAAAGGTGATTGCCATTGATGTGCAGCGCCCGGCCGCGTTTAAAAAGGAAATCGACCATGTCATCGCCCTCGGCGGCGAAGTGCGCTGGCCGGTGTTCACGGAAAAAGTCACCGAACAGGGTTTGGTGACCAAAGAGGGTGAAGTGATTCCCGCCGATGATGTGATCATCGCCATCGGCGAACGCCCCGATCTCTCGTATGTACCGCGCGAATGGCTGACTGACCGGGGAATGATGGAGGTCGACGCCTGCGGTCAGGTGGTCGCGGCACCAGGGGTTTTTGCCCTGGGCGATACGGTGAAACCTGGGCTATTGACCCACGCCATTGGCCAGGGCCAGGAAACCATCCAGTACATTAATGATCTGTTGGCGGGAAAAACCCTCAAACCCATGGTCAAACCCGAAATCATTAGTCAGGCCTGTCTGAGTAAAGAGCTGTTCAAGCCCCGCAATCGTGGGCGCTTCTGCGCCACCGACGCCAAGGACGAAACCCTGCGCTGCATCAGTTGCGGCACCTGCCGCGATTGCAACATGTGTCTCGAAGCCTGCCCCGAAGGAGCGATTCGCCGTATCGACAAACAAGAGGGCGGGTTTGAATATGTGTCCGATGACGAGGTTTGTATCGGGTGCAGTATCTGTGCGGGCATCTGCCCCTGTGGGGTCTGGGCGATGGAACAATTCGTGTAATTGCCCCCGCGGGGCGCTTCACGAATCGCCCTTTTCACGCTGAGCGGTTTACCAGTAAAGATTCACCAGCAGGCTGGCCTCGGTGGAAGTATGTTCAAAGGAGCGTTGCTGGCCAATTTCGAAGACCAGGCTCGCATTGGCCGTTAGCCTCAAATTCTGGCTGAGTTCAATTTGGCGACGGCGATGGCGGTCTTCTCCCGCCAGATACCAGATATTGCGCGCACGCAGATGCATTTTCCAGGCGGGCAGCGGATTGAACAAAAGCCCCAGGCTGCCCCCGGCCCCAGCGGTGAAGCTATCGCGGAAGCGACCGCTGACCATCAGGTCAGTTTCGAACAGGGCATAAGCCATCGACCGGTTATTGCCCCAGGTGAAGCCACTGCCGGGATTCAGTTGATAAACCAGGTGATCGTCGCGATCCGCGAAAGGAACCCGACGCAAGCCGGTTGTCACTTTCCACGAAACCGGCTGATAAAATGCGTGGCGAGGCGACAGCGAAACAATATCGATCAGATCCAAACGTTGCAGGCGCAAGCGCTTGTGCTCGGGCGTATAACGCAGAAACAGGTTAGCGAAGTCGATCTGAGAGCCGGGCAAATATCCCTGATCGGCGTCGAGCAGGTTATGATAGGCCGGTCGAATTCTTAGCTCCTGATACCACTCCTCCTTCGCCAGTCCCAGTCCCAGGGCCAGTCGGTTAGAGCCGTGACCCTGATCGGGCCGCCCAGGATCGGCAATCTCAAGATAGCCTTGTGGGGCCTTACCAAGCTGACTGCGATTTCGCAATAATTCGAGGGATTTTTTGCGGTACAGCTCACGATCAATCTCATCGCGATAGTAGCTAAATTCCAGGGTCTCGCTCGCAACATCCAAAATCCGGATTTTCCCTTCACGGGGCACTGCGCTGGCAAGTACCTCGACCGCACTTGTTTGGTCTTC
>JAACTI010000212.1 GCA_009993495.1 Deltaproteobacteria bacterium
TGCACCCCTGCAGAAAAAACATGATGGGCCGCTGCTGCAAGTTAACCGGCTTAAGACCTACTTTTTTACCCGCAGCGGGCTGGTCAAGGCGGTGGATGATGTTTCGTTTGACATTTCTGTTGGCGAAACCCTGGCATTGGTTGGCGAATCGGGGTGCGGAAAATCTATAACCTCGCTGTCGATTTTGCGCCTGGTTCCGGCTCCCGGCCGGGTGGTTGAAGGAAGCATTCTGTTCAACGGCCAGGATCTGCTGCGCATGCCGCCCACCGAAATCCGGCGGGTGCGTGGCAATGATATCGCGATGATCTTTCAGGAACCCATGACATCCCTCAACCCGGTTTTCAAAATCGGCGAACAAATTGCCGAAGTCTTGCGCCTGCATCGGGGAATTTCCAATCTTGAAGCCCTGGAACGCGCTGCAGCTCTGTTGGAGCAAGTGGGGATTTCCGCCGCATCAAACCGCTTGCGCGATTATCCCCATCAACTTTCCGGTGGGCAGCGGCAACGGGTGATGATTGCCATGGCCCTGGCGTGTGATCCCAAATTATTGATTGCCGATGAGCCAACCACGGCGCTGGATGTGACCATTCAGGCCCAGATCATGGAATTACTCGCCGAGCTGGCCAAAGACCATCAGATGGCCACCTTACTGATCAGCCACGATCTGGGGGTTGTCGCGGGGAATGCCGATCGGGTTGCAGTCATGTATGCCGGACGTATTGTTGAAACCGGGCCGGTTCAGACACTCTTCAAAAATCCGTGTCATCCTTACACCCGGGGGTTATTGGGTTGTATTCCTAAACCTGGGGACAAGGGGCCGCTACAAACCATTGAAGGTCAACTGCATCCGCAACAGAATACGGCAGAGGGTTGCCCCTTCCGCCCCCGTTGTGCGACTGCCTGTGAGCAGGGTTTGACCAGACCGCCGCAACTGCGGGAGCTGTCACCGGGCCATTTTGTGCGTTGCTGGAAGGCGTGAAGTCATGTCGATGCTGCTGGAAATACAGCACCTGAAAAAATCGTTCCTCGTGCCTGGGCACAAAGGCTCCAAGGCGGCGCATCTCAAAGCGGTTGACGGCGTTGACTTGCAGATTGCCGCTGGTGAAACCCTGGGGCTGGTGGGTGAGTCGGGCTGTGGTAAATCCACCGTCGGCAAACTGATTCTCCAACTGCTGAAAGCGGACGAGGGGCAAATTCTGTATCGTGGAACCAATCTGGTGCCCCTTTCCGCCCGGCAGATGCGCCCCTGGCGACGGCAGATTCAGATGATATTTCAGGATCCCTTTTCGTCGTTGAATCCCCGGATGACCGTTGGCGAAAGCCTGAGCGAGCCCCTGAATATTCATCAGCTCTGCAAAGCCGCCGACCGGCCCGAGCATATCCGGGAGCTGCTGCACCAGGTTGGACTCGATGCTGCGGCGGCCAACCGCTACCCGCACGAATTTTCCGGCGGCCAGCGCCAACGTATCAGCATTGCCCGTGCGCTGGCGGTTCAACCGGAACTGATAATTGCCGATGAGCCGGTTTCAGCCCTGGATCTGTCGGTACAAGCCCAGATTATAAATCTATTGCGCGATCTTCAGCGCCACCATCAGCTGAGTTTTCTGTTCATCGCCCATGATCTGGCGGTGGTCGAACATGTCAGCGACCGGATTGCAGTGATGTATCTGGGGCGCATTGTCGAAATCGCTGCCGCCGATGAACTTTACCAGCGACCTCATCACCCCTATACCGAAGCCTTATTGCGGGCGATTCCACGACCAGACCCCGATCTCGCGGGCCGTCCGGCACCCCTGAGGGGTGAGCTTCCCTCCCCGCTGAATCCCCCCACGGGTTGCACCTTTCACCCACGCTGTCCCTACGCGACAGACCTGTGCCATCAGCAGCCCCCCCCCATGGAAGAGATTGCCCCCGGCCATCAAACGCGCTGCTTTCATCACAAACTGGTGGGAAAGTTTCTGAAGGATCGCAAATAAAAAACTTCCGGTAACCATTCAACCATACAAATCCCGAGGCCGCCATAGAGTGGGTAGCTGTCGCCCGGATGGCGACAGCTAAGCTCCAGGGAGGAATTCATGCGACCCGTGGAATGGAGGTCTCGGGCTCTGCCGCTACGGAGCTGAATAGATACACTTTTTTAGCAAACAAGAACGACTCAAGCTGAGGGGAAAACCAAAATTTGTGTGTGAATTCAAGCCTTAAGCCCTGGGGTTTTCTCTGCGTCTCTGCGCGAATACCCTTGAATCTTTTTGGCCTCTGAGGTTGCTGTTCGTTACAGAACTTCCTTGATTTCCATGTGCCATAAATGGCACAATCCCGGTCTTGCTTTTTGAACTGAGGTGCTCATGCCGGAAATCAAACAATCGGGGCCGATCAAAACCATCGCCAAGCGCTGTCGCAAGTGCTACGCCTGCGTGCGTACCTGCCCCACCAAAGCCATCGGTATTCGGAAAGATTGTGCGGTTGTCCTTAATGATCGCTGTATCGGCTGTGGTAAGTGCCTGCAAGTCTGCTCTCAAGGGGCCAAAGTGATTGCCGATGCCATCGAAGAAACCCAAAAGCATCTGCGGCAATCGCTACCAACCATTGCCGTCCTGGGGTGTTCCTACCCGGCCTTTTTCTATGACACTGAGCCGGGCCAAATGGCCGCAGCCCTGCGTAAACTCGGCTTTATCGACGTTCTCGAAGGCGCGGCCGGGGTCGAACTTATCGCACCAAAATACCGCCATCTACTCGGCAGCAGCGACAACCAAACCCTGATTTCCAGCCACTGCCCCACGATTGTTGACCTCATTGAGCTGCATTACCCTCAACTATTAAAAAACCTGGTACCCGTTGTTTCCCCCATGATTGCCATTGGTCGCTATATCAAGTCGTGCCACAAAGAACCCGTGCGGGTGGTCTATATCAGTTCCTGCATCGGGGGCAAATTTGAAGTCAAGGCCTCCGAAGTGGCAGGGGCCATCGACACGGTGCTCACCTACAAAGAGCTGAAACTTATGCTCGAAAACAACCGCATTGATCCCCGCCGCCTTGAACCCGAGGCCTTCAATGGCAACAACACGTTAAATGGTCGTAGCTTTTCCATCGCTGGTGGCCCCTTTCATATTTTTGGTATCGGTCACGATGGCCTTGATCCCCAATTCATCTCGACCGTGGGTGAAGAGGCGTCTATCGAATTGATCCGCGATATTGCCGCGCAACGTATCGCTCCACGCTATGTCGATGTGCGTTTCTGCAAGGGTGGCTGCATCGGCGGCCCAGGTCGCACCAATCGGCTGACGGCCTTCTCCAAGCGTAACCTGATTATTGACTATCGCCAGCGGCAGATTCCTTATCAGGCCAGCGAAAAATACACGGGGGGCTCCGGTTGCCTGCATCTCGGACGCGGGTTTTCCGACCGGCAAGTTGCCCTGAAACGTCCAGGGGATGATGCCCTTGCGCGCATTCTGCATGAAAGTGAAAAATTCACGCACAGCGATGAACTCAACTGCGGCAGTTGCGGTTATCGCACCTGCCGCGAACACGCGGTGGCGGTCTATCAGGGGCTGGCAGAAATCGGTATGTGCCATCCCTTTTCGCAGAAACGCCTCGAAGAAGACCGCTCGCGCCTCGAACGCAAATATGATCTGGCTCGTCGTGCCCTGGATCAAAGCTACGGTAATGGCGCCATTATTGGCGACGATCTCCGTACCCAGGAAATTCTCAAGCTCATTCAGCAGGTTGGACCAACCCCAACCTCGGTTTTGATTCGCGGTGAAAGCGGAACCGGCAAGGAACTGACGGCACGTGCCATCCATCAAGCCAGCCTCTGCGCAGAGAACCCACTGGTCACAGTCAACTGCACGGCCTTATCTGACAGCCTGCTTGAAAGTGAATTGTTCGGCCACAAAAAGGGCTCGTTTACCGGGGCCCACAGTGACAAGAAGGGTTTGTTTGAAGCTGCCGATGGCGGCACAATTTTTCTCGACGAAATTGGCGACATTACCCCCAAGGTTCAGGCCGAACTTTTGCGTGTCCTCGACAGCGGCGAAATAAAGCCGGTCGGCAGCCATAAAAGCATCCGGGTGAATGTGCGCATTATCGCGGCAACCAACAAATCTCTTGAAGAAGGCATTGATAAGGGGTGGTTTCGCGAAGATTTATTCTATCGCATTAATGTTTTCAGCATTCATTTACCCCCCCTGCGCGAGCGCCTGGAGGCCCTGCCGAAACTGGTCGAAAATTTTTTGAATCAGGCCGCACTCCGTTTGAACAAAACCATTCATCGCATTGACGAAAGTGCGCAGAATGCTCTTGCTTGCTACCACTGGCCCGGAAATATTCGCGAACTGCAAAATGTCATTGAACGAGCCGCGGTTTTATCTCCCGACCAGGTTATTCACCTGGAACAATTGCCGGTGATTTTTGCTGAGAAGCTCCGGATCGCAGATGGTAAAAAAGCCGCCACCATCGGCCAAAACCTCCGCATGCAGTGCGATCGCCAACGAGAATTGGTCGAGCGCAACCTGTTGCAGCATTATTTAGAACAAACAGCCGGCAATGTCACCGCCGCCGCACGCCTGGCAGACATTCCCCGTCGTACCTTTTATCGCATGCTTGAACGCCATAACCTTGATCCTGGGACAATGCGTCAGTGCTGAGATTGAAAACAGCTGAGATCTCAAGCCGCCGACGGGAAAGTTGTTTTGTGCCACAAGTGACACGGCGGGGAATAGTGTGTCATTCGTGGCACAGCAACATCCCCCTCAGGGCACCAAGACCCGTGCCTAAATAACACGATCGCGCCGCCAGCCTGTGCCAAAAGTGGCACGGATTCTTTGCCTTCAAAATCTCATCTCCCCAGTTTCTGCGCCCTGGACAAAGGCTTCATTTCTGGCACGTCAATTGCTTAGTATAAAAACATCCAAAGGGATCAACTCCCGTTCCCGCCCGAACGGATATACGTACCACCGCAAAAATCCCTTGTTCGCCGTCAGGGCTTCTCTCCCCCTGACGGCGTTTTTTTATTTCCCACTTTTTCCCTGTTCCCTCATCAGTACCTGAGCTAAAATATAAAACCGTTGAGCGGAACCGTTACAAATAACCAAGGCCAATCAGAACTCCACGTCATCACTGAATCGCAGCAAACTGGCTGATATCCGGCGTTTTTGACGGGACTTTGCGTCGTTAAAGGAAAATAATTCGTGGGCCAAAAAGATCGTATAAAATCGGATAGTTCCCTCGGTCTGACCACCCTTCAGGATATCAGCGCCATTATTCTGCAATCGCACGATATTGAAGAAACCCTGTCAAATATTGTCAACCTGGTGGCTGAACGTGCTGCTTCTGATGTTTGCTCCCTCTATTTGCTCAATGAACAAAGTGACACTCTGGTGTTGCGTGCAACCTGTGGCCTTTCACCCCAGGCCGTTGGCCTGGTACAAATGAAAATAGGTGAGGGCTTGACCGGCATTGCTGCCCAGAATCGTACCATCCTCAGCGTCGAAGAACCGGAAAATGACCCCCGCTATCGCTATTTTCCCGGCACGGGTGAAGAACAATTCCATTCCTTTTTGGCAATTCCACTGTTTGACCGCACCAGTCCCCTGGGCGTGATGGTCATTCAGACGCGTGAACGCCGCACTTTTTCACCGGTTGAAACCTCAACCCTGAGCACCATCGCTTTTCAGGTCAGCTCCATTGTGGTTAACGCCAGGCTGTTGGACGCCATTGATCGCCAACAAGACGTCGGCGACACCCCGATGGCGACCCTTGACGTCAAAAAACTTCCCACCCATTCCGGTCCCCACACATCAAACGACGATTCCGTGGTGCTGCGGGGCAGCGTGGCCTACCCAGGGGTTGTGACGGGCCCGGCTAATTTAATCGACGAGGAACTGGGCTTCTCCGATATTTATGATGAGCATGACGTCAATATTGAGCAGGAGCTGGCACGGTTGGACGAGTCTTTACGCAAGACGCGCATCGAAACCCTCTTCCTGGAAAAACGCGTCGCGGAAAAATTAACCCAAAATGATGCCGCAATTTTTCACACCCACTTAATGATTCTGGAAGATCGCGGTTTTATCGAAAAACTCCACGAACAGATTGAATTGGGGCACAGTGCCCC
>JAACTI010000213.1 GCA_009993495.1 Deltaproteobacteria bacterium
AAGGTGCGCGACAGCTACTATTCGCCGGAACTCAACAAGCTGGCCGAACTGAAAATCGCCGAAGCCCACTATCTGAATCAAGACTTCATCTCAGCGGCCATCAGTTATAGCGCCTTTGCCCAACAACACCCGCAAGACGAGCGCCTTAACGACGTCCTTTATTTTCTAGGTCTGTCTTACTACAAACAGATGCTCAGCAAAGACCGGGATCAGACCATCACCAAAAATGCCCTGAGCGCCTTCGAGCAAATGCTGAGTCAATTTCCTGAAGATAAACGGACTGAAGAGGTCAGCTACCTCAGCAAACGTTGCCGCAATCGTCTGGTCGAGCACGAAGTTTATGTGGGTCGTTACTACCTGCGTGCCGGCGAATATCAGGCGGCCATCAACCGCATCAGCCAGGCCCTGAACGACTTTCCCAACTACTACTATCGCGATGAAGCTTTTTACTACCTGGGATCGGCCTATTTCAAAAATCACAATAAAAAGGCTGCCATCGCAACATTCAACCAGCTGTTTGACCAGTTTCCCGGCAGCGAATATGTGCTGAAAGCACAATATTTCATGGAAAACAACAACTAAAATCAGAAGATGCAACCCATTAAAAATACAGTAAAATATCTCGACCTCTTCGGGGGAATACCACGGATGATAAATTCAACCGCATGCCCTCTTTTCCCTTGACTTGCGGCATACAGCATAATATAAAAAGCGTCGTTATTATAACGTCATTTTACCAGCGCCTCCGGTGGCAACCATCTATCAAAGGGGCAGAGAGACACCAGACGCCGATTCAGCTATCGTTTTAAGATCGGTTCTGTTTCTGCTCCAAATTTTCGGTCGGTGCATAATTGCAACCCCGTTCCCTTCATAAGGAGGAGAGAGAAATGTCCGATTTCGGTACCCTGCAAGATCGCGTTCGTCGTAAGTCACTGCTCAGCAAAGTTTGTTCGGCAGATGACTGTATCAAGTACTTTAAAGACGGCCAGAATTTGATGTGGTCTGGCTTTACCCCCGCCGGCTACCCCAAAGAAGTACCTATTGCTCTGGCCAACCACGTTGAGGCCAACAAACTGCAAGGCAAGTTGCGTTTCAATCTGTTTATTGGTGCCTCCGTCGGTGCCGAAACGGAAGATCGCTGGGCAACCCTCGACATGATCGACCGGCGTTGGCCTTACCAAACCGGCAAAAACATTGCCAAGGGTATTAACGAAGGCCGAATCCGCATGGGTGACAAGCACCTCGGTCACTTTGCCCAGGATGCCGGTTACGGCTTTTACACCGAAAATGGTCGTTATGACATCGGCATTATTGAAGTTTCTGCCATTACCGAAGACTGTGGCCTGGCCTTGACCACCTCCTGTGGCATCGTTGCCGAAGCTCTGAACCTGTGCGACAAGATCATCATCGAAGTCAACACCGGGCAACCCTCGTTCGAAGGCATGCACGACATCCACATGCAGCAAAAGCCACCCCATCGCGCGCCTTTCTTGATCACGGCAGCCAACAGCCGTATAGGTACGCCCTATGTTCCCTGCGATCCCGACAAAATTGTCGCGATTGTCGAATCCAAACGGCGCGACAAGGGCCGTGCTTTCACTGAGATGGACGACACCTCGGAAGCGATCGCCGGACACATCATGGAGTTCTTCGCCCACGAAATCAAAAGGGGTCGTCTGCCCGAAAATCTGCTGCCCCTGCAATCGGGCGTCGGTTCCATCGCCAACGCCGTCGTCGGTGGCCTGGCCAAGGGGCCCTTCCACAACCTGTCGGTGTATACCGAGGTGCTGCAAGACACCATGCTCGACTTCTTTGACGGCGGCAACCTGCTCTGTGCCTCGTCCTGCTCCCTGTCCCTGTCGGAAACCGAAGGCTTCCCGCGCTTCTTTGACAACTGGGAAAAGTATTTCAGCAAAATCACCTTGCGCCCGCTCTCCATCTCCAATGCTCCGGAGCCGATTCGGCGTCTGGGTTGTATCGCCATGAACACCCCGGTCGAGTTTGACATTTATGCTCACGCCAACTCGACCCTGGTCGGTGGTACCCGCATGATCAACGGCCTCGGCGGTTCAGGCGACTTCCTGCGCAACGGTTACCTGAAAATTATGCACACCCCGTCGACTCGGCCGTCAAAAACCGACCCGCGTGGTATCACCTGTGTGGTTCCCAAGGCTCCACATATTGACCACACCGAGCACGACCTCGACGTGCTGGTCACCGAGCAGGGCCTTGCTGACCTGCGCGGCCTGGCGCCGAAAGATCGCGCCAAGGTCATCATTGAGAAGTGCGGCCATCCGGACTACCGCCCGATCCTGACCGATTACTTAGAAATGGCCAAAAAAGAAACCCTGGCCAAAGGGATTGGTCACGAGCCCCAGTTGTTTGACCGTGCCTTCAAGATGCAGTTGAACCTGGCGCAAAATGGCACCATGAAAATCAAAAACTGGGACATCAAAGTCGATCTCTGCGAATAACAGATTCAACCCGCAATGCACAAAGCCCCGCCGATTCTTCGGCGGGGCTTTGTTATGGAAAAAGTAGGGGCAGACCCCCGTGCCTGCCCGGTTCTCTGCATGGCACTACGGGATTGGTCTTGCCCATCAGCACCCAGGATCAAGGCAGAAAACCTCGACTTCGGCCTCTGCCATCAGGCTGTCGGCAACCTCCAGCCGCGCCTGAACCCTGTAGAGCTTACGTCGAACCTCAATGATGCGGGCGCTAACTGCGACCAGGCTGCCCACCGGCACGGGTTTGCGGTAGCGCACATGGATAGTGGCGGTGACAAATTGCTCACCCCGCCCACGACAGGCATAAATGGCAGCTTCGTCAAGCAGGGTGGCCAGAATGCCGCCGTGAACCACCCGCTGCCAGCCGGCAAAACGCTCATCCAGTACCAATTGACAAGCAGCAGTGCCCACCACAGAGTCAATTTCAAACCTGGCGTGCAGGCCAATGGGATTGTCGGCCCCGCAGGCAAAACATCCGGCGTCGGCCGCAACCGACAGATTCTGAGTCTCAGCCATGGCACCGGCCAACGCCAACATATTCAAATCCCGCTTCACGCATCAGCGCCGGCTCATACTGGTTGCGGCCATCAATAATAACGCGCTGTTGCATCAGCCGTTTCATCGCATCGAGATCGGGATTGCGGAAGGGTTTCCATTCCGTCACCAGCAGTAAGGCCGCTACGCCCGGCAAAGCATCATATTGATGGTTGGCCAAAATCAGTTTTCCCTCGCTAAACCATGTTTGCGGCAATTCGTTGCGGGCAGACTCCATCGCCACCGGATCATAGGCCCGCACGCTCGCACCGGCAGCTATCAAAGCCGTCAGCAAAACCTTGGAGGGCGCTTCACGCATATCATCGGTGCCGGGTTTGAAAGAGAGCCCCCAAACACCAAAAGTCAAACCACTTAAATCAGAGCCAAAGCGTTTCCTGACCTGCTGCGCCAGCCAGGTTTTCTGGGTTGCGTTACGTTTTTCAACGGCCTTGAGCAGATGCGCATCAAACGCAATCCCGTCGGCCATACGAATCAACGCCTGAACATCTTTGGGAAAACAGGAACCGCCATAACCGCAACCGGGGTAAATAAACGCCAGGCCAATGCGCGAATCAGCGCCTATCCCCTTGCGCACATTTTCGACATCGACACCAAGTTTTTCACACAGGTTGGCAATTTCGTTAATAAAACTGATTTTGGTCGCCAACATGGAATTGGCGGCATACTTGGTCATTTCGGCATCGCGCACCCCCATAAACAGGGTTCGTTCATGGTTGCGATTGAAGGGCGCATAGAGACGTCGCATCAGGGTGCGGGCTTGCTCAGAATCGCTGCCGATTATGACCCGATCCGGCTTCATGAAATCGTCAATCGCCGCGCCCTCTTTCAGGAACTCGGGGTTACTCACCACATCAAAGTCGATCTCAACTCCCCGCTGATCCAACTGTCCCTGAATGGTTTTACGCACCAGTTCCGCGGTGCCCACCGGTACCGTCGACTTGTCGACAATCACCGCATAACCCGTAAGCAAATCGCCGATGTGGCGCGCAACCGCCTGCACATAGCGGAGATCAGCTGAACCGTCTTCACCCGGCGGAGTGCCCACGGCAATAAAAAAGATTTCACAATCGTCGAGGCCTTCGGCCAGCCTGGACGTAAAACTCAGGCGCTTTTCAGCTACATTGCGTAACACCATGGCTTCAAGGCCGGGCTCATAAATCGGCAGAACCCCCCGCAACAATCCCTCAATTTTCGCCTGGTCAACATCAACACAGGTCACCTGGTTCCCCATTTCGGCAAAGCAGGTTCCCGTTACCAGCCCAACATAACCGGTACCAATCACAGTCAATTTCATTTTATCCCCGTTTTTTCTTGAAATTGTTGAAAGTTAAAAGGTCAGCAGATTAGTACGACGTTACGCTATCCTTGTCGCAATCGATAAAATTCAGGTTGGACAGTATCACAGTTTCCACCAGTTTTCTCAACACCAGCACAGGTGCTTTGTCGTTTTTCATAAAACAGGTACAGCATTTTGACTTTATGGCTTAAGCCCCAGTTTTGACTATTATCCTGAGAGAGGAACGGGGTGAAATGAGAGGTAAAAATGCTTAACCCGCACGTCTACCTTGCAGTGATTTCAACTCCCTCGGGGTAGAGTCGCGGAAAGTAATAACCCACGACGCCGACGGGGAAGTTAAGTCGAACCGGGCCCTTTTCCGTGTCGGCATTCAGCAGTTTTTTATCCAGCAAACCCTTAAGGATACGGCGTGCAGTCCGTTCCGGTCGTCCGGTGATACGGGTCGCTTCGCCACGCGGGACTTCTCCGCGCAATAACACGTCTCTGAGCAAGTAGGCGGCCTCAAGCGTCAATTCACCCTGGCTGACCTGCCGTTCCACATATCCGCTCAATCTTTTCTGCAATCCGTCGAGATCCAGCAAGCTGGACATGAAATCAATCTGATCCAGTGCAGTTTGCAGGAAGAAGGTGCAGAAACCCGTAAGGCCCCGGTTCGAAAGATTGCCGCGTCCGTCTACTTCGCCCTGCCTGTGAGCATCGGCACCGGCCAGAGCCCTCAGGTAGGCCTCACGATTGCGTGCGAAGCCGCGTGAAACAGCCCATAAGCCATGACCGCCAATTTGGGCTTTGATCAAATAGGCATGGCTGAACAGGCGTGTCACCCGGCCATTACCATCCAGGAACGGGTGAATCCAGGCCAGGCGATGGTGGGATGCCGCCGCCGCAATGACTTTATTGACAGCACTCAGTCGTGAGGGGTTGTAAGCTGCCTGAAAACGCGTGAGGAAGTCAGGCAGGTCTTTGAAAGCCGGGGCAATGTGGCGACCGACTGTAACTTCATCTTGTCTTAGCATGCCGGGAATGACCTTCTTACTCGCGCCAGCCGGAGTTTGAACCGGACAGAAGTCCTCAGGCAGGCGTGCATAAAACTCCCTGTGAACCCGGCAAAGAAATGCCTGCGCGCAGATGTCTTCATTCGGGTTCGTTTGCAACCAGCTTTCAATCCGTTGTTGCACCTCGATGTGGGCTGCGCTCTCCATTTGCAGCGCCCGCATTGCCGGATCGTGAGAATAGTCCTTTTCCAGCGCTCGTTCTATGTCGACAGGGTGAGTGTTGTGCCCTTCGATCAGGTTAGAGTAGTAGCTGTTCATAGATCGAACCAGTTCGACAACCGTCCTTCTGGTCAAAGGGTGCAGGGCTGTGCTCAGGGCTGCTGAGCGCCGGACAACTTCGATAGCAAGATCCGTCAGGCTGGAATCAATGGCAGAGGGCAGCATCGGTTCCATCTGGGAGATGCTATCATGTCTGACTTTAGTAGCCATGCAGGTCGATTTCTTTAATTTTGGCCGATATTTTGGCCGGTATTTATTTTCAAATAGTTGATATATGTTATAAGTTTACTGCGATATCATCTTTATAGCAATGTATTTTTTGGCCGATATTTTGCCAGTTGGATATTCAATAAAATCAGAATCCGTCGTCACCCCTGTTGGCGATGGCGGTAAAGGGCCGAATGAATTTCATCGACACAGGTATAGGGGATTTCGAAGCGGCCTAGTCCACCGCCGATGCTGATGAGGGAATCTTCGCTGCCATGGAAATCGGAACCGCCGGTGACGATTAAATTGTGTCGCCGCGCCAGATTGATCAGCCAGTAAACCCCTTCGAGATTTACCCCGTTATTGTAGGCCTCAAGACCATCCAGCCCCAGTGAAACAAAGGTTTCGAGCAGGGTTTCAAGTTCGCCGTGATTGCGTGTGACATAGGGTGGGTGCGCCAGGACGGCAACCCCGCCGGCTGCGTGAATCAGGCTGACAGCTTCATCGACGGGGAAAAACTGCTTGGCAACATTATTCGGCACCAGATAACGATCAAAGGCTTCATCGTAGGTATGAACGTAATCTGCAGCCCGCAAGGCCTGGGCAATATGTGGTCGGCCAATGGTGCCCCCGGCAAGGGCTTCGATGGTGACAAAATCCAGCGGGTCACGTCCTTCACCAGCCAGCTGTTGATTGACTTTTTCAACAATCACCCGGTTGCGACTGGCCCGAAATTTACGAAACTCTGTCAAGCGTTCAACCAACAGGGGATGGTGATGATCAAAGCCATAACCCAGCAGATGGACATCTTTATAATTCTGCCACTGACTCGATAATTCCACCGCGGCAATCACCTCGACCCCCAGTTTTGCCCCGGCAGCCATGGCCTCATCAATGCCATCGACATTGTCATGATCGGCCACGGCGATGGCTTTCAATCCGGCGGCAGCGGCCAACTGGACAATTTCTTCCGGAGTATGATGACCGTCGGAACAACGGGTATGCAGGTGCAGATCAACCCGATCATTCATGGTGGTTTATTTCCTTTTCACTTTAAAACCGGCCCGCGCAAAGGCGTTGCAAAGGTCAGTGGCAACCGGCGCAGACGAGTGATGAGTAGTCTTTGCCG
>JAACTI010000214.1 GCA_009993495.1 Deltaproteobacteria bacterium
TTTCTGCCTGCTGCAGATTTTTTTGCTGCAAAAATATCTGCCCCTGCAAGCGCAGACTGTTGGCCTGTTCCATTGCAGTTATGGGCGGGTTGGCCGTCAATGCGGCGCTGACACAATTTTGTGCTTTCGTCAGGTCACCGGTTTCTAAGGCAATACGGCCAAGAAGATTCCAATTACGAGAACGCTGATCTGGAGCAGTCCAAGCGAGGGCCCTTTCCGCCCAGTTTGCGGCCTGGGACACTTCCCCCTGCTGGAGCAGGATCAAAGCCTTTTCAAAAGCCAGTTCTTCTGCAGGTGCAGATCCGGTGAGACGAAGGGCCAGATCAATATGTCTGGTGGCAGCCTCAATCAAGCCAAGGCGACGCTCCAAACGCGACAAATTCAGCAGCGGCAGCAGGCGTCCCTCATTATCTTCGATAGAAGCATAAAGCTGATTCGACAGGTCAAATTGTTGCCGGGCATAGGCAAAATTGGAATCCAGGGTGGCGCGCACGCCATTGAAATTATGTTGCAGGGCTTGTTCGCTGATCGAAGGCTTTGCCGGTGGCTGAGGGGCACAGCCCGTCAGCAAAATAACCAGGGCAAACAAGGCCGGCAGCACTCCGCAGATCCATGACGGTTGTAAAACTTTATTCATAACTGTCAGCCTCAAGTGTCGGCGCCGGGCGAGCGGGGAAATTATTGCGGATGAGCCACATATCCTGCACCGCGTTGAGCAGAGCTTCCGTATCACCAACCACCCGGTCAGCACGCAGTAAGAGGGGGGCAATATGTGGAGCGGTTTCGGCTGAAACGGCGGCCAGATCAACCGACAGTTTTTCCAGATGTGCCAGACTGTTTTCAAGGTGGGCTAATAAGGTAGGAATCCTTTGATCCAGGGTTCCCACAGTGTTATCGACCTGCGCCAGTGTCCCCTGCAAGGTTTCAATGGTCGAGCGAGAATCAGCCAGCACTCCGTCAAGGGCGGTGAAAGTCTGATCCAGCCGCGTCAAGGTTCCCCGGATGTCGTCTTCCAGATTGGCGATGGTGGAGATTAACTGCCGGCTGAGGTTTGCAAAATTATGCAGTGAATTTTTAACATCACCCTCGGGATCGTTAACGTAAGCAACAATTTCTGCCACCTGGGTCAATACCGGCTTGAGTTCTTCGGCAATTTCTGCCGCGTGCTCTTCAAGAGTCTTGATACGCTCATAACGGATTTTGTCGCCATCCTCCAGCGCCGGCAAGCGACTCGAACCGGCATTGATTTCGATAATATCATCACCCACCAAGCTCTCTTTGGTCCGGCGAACGATTGAATCCTGCCGCACCCATTGCTGATAGCGTTGAATGATTTGGATTTCAACGTCAACCTTGGCATCTTGATTCAGTGACGTTTTCACCAGGCGTCCGATACGAAAGCCTGAGAGCTTGACCGGCATGCCTTCAACAAAACCGCTGCCATTTTCGACCGTGAAGGAGAGCTGAATTTTTTGACTGAACAGATCACTCTGCACGCCGATAAGATAAATACCAACCACGCAGGCCAGCAATGCGGCGAACAAAAAGAGCCCGATTTTCACCTCCAGTTGGTTGAAACGATGATCGCGCGTGTCACGCATAAGACTTATCCCTCAGATTGCAGGCAGAAAACCTGTGTTTCAGCAGGCAGGCGGGCAACAAATTTCTGATCCGGTGTCAAGAAAATCGTCGTACGCCGCTGCTTGTACCGATGAATTTCGAGGACTTTATCCAGCAAGGTGTCAGCGTCTCTGGAACTGAGACCATCAAACAGGGTTGCATAAATCAGCAAATCAGGATCAAGCATCAGGGCACGCACCAGGCAAACCTGCGTCTGTTGAGCGCGTGAAAGCTTGCCCAGCGCCCCATACGGAGAGTCCTCGTAGCCGACACGCTCAAGGAGACGCAGGGCGCGTTGACGAATCTCGGCCCGGTCATCCATGGCGTGATAATCAGCCGCCAGAACCAGATTTTCCATCACGTTCAAATTTGCAATCAGCCCCAGCCGCGCTGCAACAATTCCGATACGTTGGATCACCGGAATCTGATCTTTTTCTGACAACTGGCTGAGGTGCTGATCAAAAACACTAAGAGTTCCATTCAAAGGAAGGCTAAGCCCCAGAAGGATGTTAACGAATTCGCCGCAGAGCTCTTCACGGTTTAGCACAAAAACAGCCAGCTGACCGGCAAGAACCTTGGCGTCCAGGCCCGGCCCTTCCGTTTCCAGAAGCAGTTTATTCAGGCTCAGCACAGCGGATTCCGTCTCCGGTGGTGGTGGCGTCAACGCCATTCATCAACCTCGGCTCAATATCTGAAAGAGGAGAGCAAAACAACCGTCAGCGACAAACACCAAAAATAAACCGTAGATCACCGCCTGAGTCGCCGCCCTGGGAACAGCCGTTGAACTGCGCTCGACAATCAGGCCGCGCTGGCAGGCAACCGCAGCGATAATGAGACCGAAAAGCAGGCTTTTGCAGGCTCCGCCGACGATCTGACCAACGGTTAAGGTTCCATAAAGTCCTTGAAAAAAAAGGTCAGAGGGCAGTTTCCACCCCAAAAACGCCGCGAAAAAGCCCCCGAGGAGCGCACTGGCATCAAAATAAATTGTCAGAGCAAAAACGGAAAGGGCGCCGCCCAGCAAACGGGGTAAAACCAGATAAGCACAGGGAGAAATCCCGAGGGCACGCAAGCTGTCGATCTGACCGGTGACCTGCATATTGGCGAGTTCGGCAGCAATGGCGGCGCCGCTGCGCGCAATCACCACCAATGCTGTGAGGAGGGGGCCCAGTTCGCGGATAACAATCCAGCACAGAACCTTGGCGACCAGGGTCACATTGCTATTACCGAGCAGCAGAATACTTTGGGTCACAATCACAACGCCGATAGTCAGGGCCATGACCATGACCACGCCGGTAGATTCCAGCCCGGTAAAGTAGATCTGCCGTAAAAGAACCTGTCGAACCGGGGTACGACCGAGGGCGAAAAGCTGAAAGATGGCCTGAAGAATCAGGCTGAAGGTCAATAACAGAAAGCGTATTTTATCAAGGATCCAGTGACCAAGCTGACCGAAAAACATCTGGTACACAGTAAACTCCACCCCAAACCCCAAAAAAACTTAGAGAAACTTGACCAATACCTGTCCAATGGCACTCAACGCCTGTAATTCTGTCGGGGTAAAATCGCGGCCCGCCGCTGACAGATTTTCTCCCTTGCGGGAAACCTGGATAACGCCTTTCAGTTGTTTGTCCGCGAACAAGGGGACACTCATAATTTTTTGAATCGGATGCAATGCCGAAGCAGGATCATCATCGAGTTTGACACACTCGAAGACCGAGGCATGACTGGTGCGCGCAAAATAGTTATTAATCAGGGCTTTTTTTTCACGCCCGGTGCGTGCCAGCAAAGAATCGCTCGTCGAAAGAGGCACAAACCCGCTGGTCCGCAGTTTGGTCGGCCAGCAAAAATAAAACAGTTCCTGTTGGGGGTCGAAACTGAAGATAGCGACTTCGTGAGCCTGAACCTTGAACGCCTTGTGCAAAAATTGTGCGGCACATTCGATGCGGGCCTCAGCGTCTTCCAGTGAGCTGAGCTGTTGTTCAAAATTGCGGCAGTAATCTTCAATTTTCATACACAGAGCTCTCTTCAACCCTTGACGAATATCATACCCCGGCAAGGGTGGTACGAATCAGGTAGAAAGTATAACCGATATAAACAGAAAGCAAAATTCCGCCTTCACCGCGATTTATCCGCCCCTGGCGACGGAACCCGTAGCCAAAAATAAACAGCGAAAGGGTCAAGAGGGCCATAACCGACAGATCGCGGGTAAAAACTTGCGGATCAATCGACATGGGGGCAATGACCCCTGCAATACCAACGACAGCCAGGGTGTTAAAGACATTGGATCCCAGAATATTTCCTAACGCGATATCATGTTCCCCCTTCCGCGTGGCCGCCAGGGACGATGCCAGCTCCGGCAACGACGTCCCAATAGCCACCACGGTCAGGCCAATAACCAGATCACTGACACCCAGGCTTTGCGCAATCGCAACCGCTCCCCACACCAACATCCGTGAACTCAAAATCAGCAAGGCCAAGCCGAGCAAAAGGCGGGCAAATGCCCGCTGAATCGACATTTTATTCGCCCCCAGATCAAGGTCAATCTCGGCACCGAAACTGTCGGTTTTTTGTCGTATCCCCTGAAAAATAACCCAGCCCATTAACCCGGCAAACACCAGCAGCAAAAACAAAGCCTCAGGCCGGCTCAGAGAAGAATCACTGAGTTGCCAGCCCGCCAGACAGGTGAGGAGCATCAGAACCGGTAATTCCTTGCGCAGAATCTTCGAATGAACTTGAATCGGCGCAATGAGCGCGGTCAAACCAAGGATTAAGGCGATATTGGCAATATTGGAACCATAAGCATTGCCCAAGGCAAGCCCAGGATTGCCCTGGAAGGCCGAAATTGCTGAAACCACCATTTCGGGAGCCGAGGTTCCAAAGCCAACAATCACCATCCCGATCAGAAGAGGGGGCATCCCGAAATGACGCGCCACCAACGCTGCCCCTTCGACAAAACGATCAGCACTCCAGATGAGTAAAATCAGGCCACCGACCACCGCCAACCACGCAAGGATCATAAATACTCTCCGAGGCAGGCCGCCCTAAAAGACAGAGAGCCTCTCATAGCCAACCTTTTCGTTTAAAATAAGCATAGGGGGCGATACCGGAAAGAATCATCAGCATAATGGCCCAGGGGTAGCCAAGTTTCCACTGAAGTTCCGGCATGAAGGCAAAGTTCATTCCGTACATGCTGGCCACCAGCGTCGGGGGCAGAAAAACCACCGCGGCAATCGAGAAAATTTTGATAATTTGATTCTGCTCGATATTAATAAAACCCTGAGTCGAATCCATAAGAAAATTGATTTTCTCAAACAGAAATGTTGTATGTGACATAAGCGTTTCAACGTCGCGCATGATTTCGCGCAGGGTTTCGGCGTGTTCCTGACGGTTGCGCAAATGCCGTAGCAGAAAAGAGATGTCACGCTGAGTATCCATAAGACAAAGACGAATTTTACCATTACTGTCTTCAAGTTTTGCCAGCTTGCTGATGGCATCTTCGAGGTCGGCATCCTCGTCTTCAAGCACCAGATAACTGGCCGTTTCAAGCTGACGATGAATATCTTCAAGCGTATCCGCGTGGTTTTCAACCTTCTGCTCAAGCAGAGTGACCAACAACTCTTCCGGTGAATGACTTTCGACCTGACCACGACGTGCGCGCATGCGCAATAGCCGGAAGTCGGGCAAATCTTCATCGCGGATGGTGATTAAACGGTTAGTTTGCAAAATACAGGCAACCGATTCGGTCTTGTGACGGCCATCTTCGGTGGCCAAAAACATGGCGTGAACGTGAATGCCGGCCTGATCAACAAAGCACCGCGCCGAAATTTCTATCTCCTCAAAATCATCGGCTTCTGGCAGGTTGGTTTGCAACAGAGTTTGAAGGAGATCCTTTTCGCGCTCATCAGGGTCGTGGGCATCAATCCAGTGCGCACTCCGAATACGCGCATCCAGATCCTCGGCTTCAAAGAGAAGTTCGTGGATCAAGCCCTTATCAATATTAAAAAGTCTCAGCATTTCATGACTCTCCAATGGTGGAGTGGTTTGCAACGGACGTAGAGCAACAGGCAACCTTAATCACGATCTTATGCACCCTGGCCGGTGAAATTAGCGGTGCATGCGCGTCTGCGGGAAAAAACAGGCTGAACTGCCCCGGCCTGAGCTTGAACCAGATATCCGGTGGATCAGCAAAAAATTGGCAGTCGCGGTTCACATCAGCTTGCTGCCGAGGCTGAAGGCAGGCTGAACGAGGCTTCCAGCCTTGCAATTCTTCACCCTGTAAAACAACCTGAATATCCATGTATCGGTCATGCACTTCAAGGTCAGACTCCTCCAGTTTTTTCCCCTGAACCCGCATAATAAGGGCATAGACCTTAGCACCATCAATTTCATATTTGCCATCCGGTAATGCCAGCAAACCGGGCTGGCCAAGAAACTCGGCGGCCCG
>JAACTI010000510.1 GCA_009993495.1 Deltaproteobacteria bacterium
AATATCAGATTGGACTGTCTCTGGAAAAGGCAAGTTTTCTGGCCACGGTGCACGGTATCTGTCAGGTGGCAGGAGTTTTAACGATCTTACCCCTGTCCGACTATATCGGTCGAAAAAGGACTATCATTATTTCCAACTCCTTTATCGCTGCCTTTATGGCGGGAATCCTCTTCACCGGAGATTCATGGGTAATGCTGTATGCCCTCGTGGGAGGGGTGGCAATTTTTTACGGAGCAACATTTCCCATCTATGGTGCCTGTGCTGGAGACTATTTCCCAAGGGAAATGATGGGTACCGTTATAGGGGCATGGACGCCCTTTTATGGCCTGGGTGCCATCCTGGTTCACTGGGTTACCGGTATACTTCGGGACAGAACGGGTACCTATGATTATGCCTTCATGATTAGTGCCGCTATGGCTGCTGTTGGCCTCCTTTTGATTTTACTGGTTAGAAAAAATGGCAGGGGGCAGAGAGAGGATTATGTGTGAGAAAATCCTTGACACCACCAGGATTTTAATCAATAATCGAGCCATACAAACCTCATCTGATTTATATCTTCTCCCCCTCAAGTAGAGATGTTCACCCTGTAAACTTAGAATCACATCCCACAGGATAAAGGGAAAGGTGGATGGTTATGGGGTAGTAACAGTCAGCAAGGATAGCCAAGACGGAATAGCAGTTTCCTTTCCATATGACCCTAAGCTTGTCGCAAAAGTCAAGACCATCGAAGGTCGAAAATGGCATAAGGAAGAGAAATACTGGAGCTTTCTTAATACTGATGAAACCTTAAAAAAGATTTTAAAAGCTTTTGAAGATGAAGAAATCCATTTAGACCCTGTCCTAAAGATTAATATTCCGACCCATGCCATTGCGAAACATCCCGAACAAAGTGAGGAAACTCCAAAGCAATCTCAAAATGAGCGTCTTGTTCAGACATTTTCAGCTCACGACTTTGACGACTTTCGGAGAGAGCTTGTCTCAAGAAAATACAGTTATAAAACCGTTAAGAGCTATGTTTATTACAACAAAGATTTCCTTACCTTTGCTAACAAGCAGCCGTCTAAAATCAACGATAATGACATAAAAGACTATCTACTTTATCTTGCAGAAGAAAGAGAATATAATGGACCCCAAAATTTGGACAGTGTGTTAAGTTACACTTGGGAGCAAAATTGAGGAGGACCAAGTGGAGAATTTAAGGAGAAAACACACACCGTCATTTAAGGCTAAAGTTGCCTTGGAAGCAATCAAGGAGCAAAAGACATCGGCAGAGCTGGCCAGCCAGTATCAGGTTCATCCTGGTCAGATCCGGAACTGGAAGGCAACGGCCACTAAGGGGCTCATTGATCTTTTTACGGATAAGAGAAAGAACAGGGATCAAGATCGGGAGGAACTGATCCAGGAGCTTTACCGCCAGCTTGGCCAGTTGAATGCCGATCTCAACTGGCTTAAAAAAAAATCTGGACTTAAGCCATAAAAAGAAGTTGCTGCTCATTGACAAGTTAAATAGTGAGTTATCCATCAGCCATCAGGCGGAGCTTATCGGGATATCGCGATCCAGCATTTACTATGAACCGGTAGTGGATGAGTATGATCTGCTCCTTAAGCGTCTGATTGACGAGCAATACACCCTGACGCCGTTTTACGGTTCCCGGAGAATGAAAGTGATTTTACGGCAAAACGGGCATGAAGTCAACAGGAAACATGTTCAACGGTTGATGAGGGAGATGGGTATAGAGGCCATCTATCCAAAGCCTAATTTAAGCCTGGCGCATCCTGAGCATAAGATTTATCCTTATCTGCTGAGGGACGTCAGCATAGATAGAAAGGACCAGGTGTGGGCAGCCGACATAACCTATATTCCCCTTTCCCGGGGGTTCATGTATCTTGGTGGCCATCATGGATTGGTGGAGCCGTTACGTCCTTTCCTGGAAGATGTCCACGTCCCTGGATACGTCATTCTGCCTGGAGGCGTTAGAAAAGGCGCTTCAGTTTGGGAAGCCGGAAATATTCAATACCGACCAGGGCTCTCAGTTTACCAGCAGCGCTTTTACAGGATTGCTTAATGATAACGGCATTCTCATCAGCATGGATGGTCGGGGACGAGCGATGGACAACATCTTTACCGAAAGGTTATGGCGCTCTCTCAAGTATGAAGAAATCTATCTCAGAGATTATCAATGTGTCTCTGAAGGACGACAGGGCATTGATCATTACTTCAAGTTCTATAACCATGAGAGGCCTCACCAGTCTCTCAATTATCAGACCCCGGAGGAGGTCTACTTTCAAAAAGCGGCATGACCAGGAAGAGAAAAAAGACGTCATCCCTCTCTTCCGGAATGAATAACTTCAGACCCCAAAGTGTAACTTAAATATCTTTAAAAATTGTCTTGACA
>JAACTI010000215.1 GCA_009993495.1 Deltaproteobacteria bacterium
TACGTCGACCTGATTTACGATCAGCTGGTCGATCTCAAGGACGACGGCTCCTTCCGTCTCAACCTCGATTACTTCAATTACTGTACCGGTCTGACCATGACCAACAGGCGGTTCGATCGTCTGTTTGGCGGGCCGCCCCGCCGGCCTGAATCACCCCTGGCTCAGCGTGAGATGGATCTTGCCCGCTCGGTGCAGGAGGTGACCGAGGAGATTATGCTGCGCATGGTCCGGCATGTGCACGCCGCCACGGGGATGAAGCAGCTCTGCCTGGCCGGGGGAGTGGCCCTGAACTGCGTGGCCAACGGCCGTATCCTGCGTGAAGGGCCCTTCGACGCGATCTGGATCCAACCGGCCTCCGGTGATGCTGGCGCGGCGCTCGGCGCGGCCTTGTTCGGTTGGCATGAGTATCTTGAACAACCACGCAGTGCCGATGGTGTGCAGGATGCCATGCAGGGGGCCTATCTCGGGCCTGAGTTTGATTCGGGCTCGATCCGCCAGATCCTTGAGACCGAAGGCGCGGTCTATCGTGAACTCGGAGAGTCCGCGTTGATAGCTGAGGTCGCTAGCTTGCTGGCTGCAGAGCAGGTGGTTGGCTGGTTTCAGGGCCGCATGGAATTTGGCCCCCGCGCCCTTGGCAACCGTTCGATCCTGGCCGATGCCCGCTCGCCAAAGATGCAGCGCCAGGTCAACCTGAAGATCAAGTTCCGCGAAGGGTTCCGCCCTTTTGCGCCGATTGTGCTAGAAGAGAAGGCCGCCGCGTGGTTTGACCTGCCGGTGCCGAGCTCCTATATGCTGCTGGTCGCGCAGGTGCATGCCGACCAATTGCGGCAATTGTCTGATGAGGAGTGGGGCAGGGTGGGTCTGGGCAAGCTCGATGTTCCCCGCTCGACGATTCCGGCAGTGACTCATGTGGACGGGTCGGCCAGGATCCAGACCGTCTCTGCCAGCACAAACCCCTTGTTGCATCGACTGCTCAGCCGGTTCGAGGAGTTGACCGGTTGCCCGGTTCTGGTGAATACCTCGTTCAACGTCCGTGGCGAGCCGATTGTCTGCACGCCGCGGGAGGCGTTGCGTTGCTTTTTGTCGACCGATATCGATTATCTGGCGATCGGTTCGTTCCTGCTGGAAAAAGAGACGCAGCCTGAAGCGCTGTTGCGGCGTTATCCGCGTGGCGCCAAGGCCCTGGATTGAAATGATGAAAGATATAAAGATAACGACCGTTACTCATCGAGAACTGCGCCAATTTGGTTCCGGATTTGGCGTGTTATTCACTCTGATCGGCAGTGTGCTTGTTTGGCAAGAGAGGCTGTTCGGCATGGTCTTGATTGCAGCAGGTGGCATGATCGCCGTGACTTCCTGGTGTGATTGGCCGGGCATGCGCGCGTTTTATGTCGCCTGGATGAAACTGGCGATGGTTATGGCCCGCATCATGACCTCGTTTCTGCTGACATTGATGTACCTGCTGGTGCTGACACCGATCGCCTTGCTGGGACGGGCATGTGGAAAACGATTTGTTGAACGCGGATTTCGCGAGGGAGCAGACAGTTACTGGATGACTCGCATTGCAGCGGAGTCTGAAAAGAACTATGAGAGACAATCGTGAGTATCGACGGGCTTGTGACTGACGTGAAAAAAAGGGTGATTCCTCGGTGGTTGATTTTTTTCAGCCTGTTTGCCCTGGCGCTTCTGGCGTTCAGCAACAGTTTCCCCGGCAGTTTCATTGGCGACGACCTCAGCATCGTCAAAAATAATCCTCTGGTTGCGAAAATTGATCTCAAGGCCATTTTCACTTCCGATTATTGGGGCCGAGATGCCAACAGCGGCCTGTTCCGCCCGCTGACGATTCTGTCGTTCACTATCAACCGACTCCTGCTTGGCCCGTCACCGGCATCTTTTCATGTTGTCAACGTTCTGCTGCATGGCCTGGTGACGGTCATGCTGTATTTGATGCTCAGACGTCAGGCGGTAGTGGCTAAAATTGCCTGGTTTGCCGCGGCACTTTTTGCGGTTCACCCGATCCATACCGAAGTTGTTAATGAAGCGGTTGGCCGGGCCGAACTGCTGGCGGCGCTGGGAGTATTCTTCGCGCTCTGGTGCTGCGGCTTGAAAAGGGGCGCCGGGTCGTGGTTGCTCGCGGGAAGCGCCTACCTTTTGGCCTTGCTCTCCAAGGAGCATGCCGTCGTGCTGCTGCCGACACTTATGTTGTTGGACAGGGTGTCTGGTCGTTGGCAAGCGGGCCGGTGGCGTGAGGTCGTTCCTCTTTATGGGTTGCTTGGGGCAATTTCTGGTCTGTGGCTGGTCTGGCGAGAATGGGGAGTCGTCAGGTTTTTGCCGCCGGATGCGAGGGATTTGATCTATACCCCGCTGTCATTCCTGTCTGTGGGCGATCGGGTAGCAAGTGCATTGGCTATTCAATGGCAGTATCTCTGGAAACTCCTGTTCCCCTTCGACTTACAGGGGATTTATTCCGGCGAAACTTTTTTTCAGCCGGTTCTTCTTACTTCTCTGACGGGCATGGCGTTAGTTGTCGCGACATTGAGCCTGCTAAGCTGGTCGGTGTGGTCCTGGAGTCGTGCACAACCCGGCGGCACGATCGTGTTGGCCTATGCGCTGGCATTTCTGCCGGCATCCAATCTTGTCTTTGCGGTTGGTGTCACCATGGCCGAACGTCTGGCTTATCTGCCGTCGGTTTGGTTCTGTACGGCGCTGGCAGGCTTGGTGCTGTGGCTGAGTGATCGCGTGCCGTGGCGTTGGCTGTCTGTTGGGGTGGCAGTGGCAATCCTGGCAATCTATCTGGCGGCAACGCTGGCCCGTAACCCCGCTTTTTCCTCGCCGCGTAATCTCTGGCAGGCCGATGTCAAAATTGATGCGAAAAATGTGCTGGCCTGGATGTCTCTGGCCAATACCTATGCAGCTCTGGATCAGATAGCGCAAGCGGAGGAAGCCTATCGCTCAATGCTGGAGCTTGCTCCGAATTTTCCCGAGGGGCTGGCCAATTATGCGGAGTTTCTTCTCAATCAGGGGCGCTATGACGCCGCAATTGTCTACGGACTAAGGCTGGCGGCGGAGCCGAGCGGATGGAATCCGCATAATGCCATGGTTCTTGCCCGAGCCTATTGTCAGAAAGGCAATTATGCCGCAGCCCTTCGCTGGCTTGAGATCGCGCGGCCGCTGTTTCAGAATTACGCGATTTACTGGGAATATCGCGGCAGGGCGTTGGAAGGGCTGGGCCAACTGGCA
Organism: Deltaproteobacteria bacterium; assembly: GCA_009993495.1. GTDB lineage: Bacteria > Desulfobacterota > Desulfuromonadia > Desulfuromonadales > Geopsychrobacteraceae > Geopsychrobacter. The sequence goes on from JAACTI010000215.1 coordinate 3,241, forward strand.
CCAGCGGTCGATTCCTATCGCAGGATGGGTGGATATCCGGACGGCTCCGATGTCCCCCTGCGGCTCGGCAACCTGCTGTTGCAGCTTCAGCGTCCGCAGGAGGCGGTCGAGGTGTTGCTGGCAGAATCGGAACGAAATTCTGAAGCAGCGCCGGTCTGGAACAGTCTGGGAATTGCCCAGTCCTTGTCCGGGGAGAAGGTAGCGGCGAGGCAATCCTTTCGCCATGCGCTATCCCTGGCCCCAGACAATTCTAACTATCGTGCCAATCTGTTGCGGGTGACAGAATCTGACTAGATCCGGCAGTGCACCCTGTCATCTCCGTCTGGGTGGAGGGCTGCCGAGTTTTGCCGTGTGGCGAGAACGAGTGCAGGTTGATGCCGCTCTGACCGAAGGTTCTGCTCCGGTGCTATTTCCCCTCCCGATTTACTGAGCACCTGGCGAATGGGCAGAGCTGCTACTTGGTTTGTGGTGTGGTAAAACCATTGATGACCAGACGAAACCCGATGGTGCTATAGGCATCGCTTGATTTTGCCCAGTCACGGGTGGCCGATTGCAGACCTTTGAGAGGATAATCCCATGCCCCTCCCCGGTAGACTTTTTCGCCGGTACTGCCATTCAGCCAGGCTGAACCATCATCCGGCACATCTTTGTAGCCGGGCTGCCAGTCGTCGAGAGTCCATTCTGCAAGGTTACCCGCCGTATCGTAAAGCCCCCAGGGATTGGGTTTGAAGGATCCGACAGGTGCCGTCATCCGGTTGTCGAATTCGCTGCCGCATTCGCTACAGTTGGCGTTATTTATGGGCAGGGTGTTGCCAGTCCAGAACCGGGTTGTCGTGCCGGCGCGGGCAAAATATTCCCATTGGGCTTCAGTGGGAAGGTTGAAGTTGAGCTTCAGCTCGCGGCGCAACCATTGGGCGAAAGCGTTGGCGTCGTGCCAGGAAACATTCATCACCGGTCGATTGCCGCGACCCCATCCTTCATCCGATGGTTTTTCGCGCCCAGTTTCTTCACAGAAACTGTCATATTGGGAAAAGGTGACTTCGTACAGACTCACCGCCATATCCGGAACACCTACGGTGTGAATCGGCAGCTCACGCTGCGTTTGTTGTGTCCGATCGCCCATTTCGAATTTACCGCCTTTGACGAAGACGAATTCCATCATGGTGATCGGATCAACATAGTCTGCCGGGACGACCCTGGAAACCGGGGCGCAACCCGCAGCGAGCAACAGCAGAAAAATCAACGCGGCCCACGGAAAGATTGACCCGCCATTTTTACGTTTATTCGTCATTATCGAACCCTTTTCCCTTTGGGTTTTAGAATTAAAAGATTGCGTAGATGAAAGGAGTGAGCGCCGGGATCTCAGCCAACAGAATGAAGACAATCATCAAAACCAGGATAATCACCAGTGGGGCAAGAAAAAACTTTTTGCGCTCAACCAGAGAGAGGAGTAACTCTTTAACAATTGATAGTCTCCGCATGAGACCTTCCTTTAATGGCCCGCAGGCAAACTTTCTGCACTTTTTTTCATATTTTCCAGGCGTCCAGGCTCATCCTGATCATAGACCTTAGACCAGGGGAGTGACTGAAGTTGGTCAAGCAAATCCACTGCGGTTTCGCGCCGGCCAAGACCAATATTGATATCGGCTTCCATGATGCGGATCACCGGGTTGTCTGGAAAGGTTTTACGGGCTTTCTCCAGCATATCGAGAGCGGCAGCGGGCCGTTTTTTTTCAACGGCGGTCTCAGCAAGATAGACATACTCGTAAGCGTACATCGGATCCAGAACGACCGCTTTTTCCAAAAACTTCAAAGCCTGTTTTCCTCTTTGCATTTCGCGGTTTGCGTAATAAAGGTCGAACTTGACCGAGGCGTCTTCAGGCGCAAGAATCTCCATGTGCAGACAGTTCTCAAGAATCTCCTCTTTCTTCACGAAGTGTTCAAGATAAAGGTTTTGTGACCGTCGGAATTGCAGCTCGGGAAGATCCTCATCGATAGAGGCCGGGAATTCGAGCAGATGGCTGAGATCCTTGCCCAAAAAACGAACTTTGAGCGAGATCGCACCCCCCAGGTTCGATTGAGAGATGGTTGCGCCGACACTGCTGATACTGGCCGCGCGAATTTTTTTGAGGGTATCTAAAACCAGCGGGTAAAGCGGTGTGCTGACCTCATTTTTATAAAGAGGCTTGAAAAGGCTCAGGTCGAAGTGAATCCAAGCCGGGTTCTTTGGTCGGGGAATATGTGCAAGGGTGCCAATCGTCACCGGGATTCCGCGCAAAACCGCCGTATAGTGTTCACCTTCTGCGGAGAATGATTTCGCCTCCGATTGACTGAGCAAACCGGTGTCGAGCATTTTTTGGCGCAAGACATCCATTGCGGGTAAAGGCTCGTCTGCTTTGAGCGGCAGGATCCATATGAGTTGAGAAAAAAAGCCGGCCTTGAGCGCGGCATCCACCGCCATGGGATGCATCAGCAGGGGGTTCGGAGAGATGTCGACCGCACGGGCCTTGATCTGTGCCGGTTTGCCGCTACGCACAAGATCCATGACCTCATCATGAAGTGGTTCGGGAACCGGGGTCAGAAACGGGTCATTGCTGAACAGCATCAAGGCTGGTTTGTGTGAAGCATGGTCACGCCAGAGCGGTAATGCCGCCGTTGCGGTTTCCACCAGTGTAACGTTTATAGAGTCAACCAGCAGCGTTGCGGTTTTGATTTCCGGGGTGGTTTTTTTCTGGTGGGTTGCCTTGCTATCTGCGGTTACGCCAACTTTTTGTGAATTGTCACAACCGGGCAGGCAGAACAGGATTATCAGAAGACAAAAGATAACATGCGCATTCACCGAGGGTATCAGCGGGATATTGGGTAT
>JAACTI010000516.1 GCA_009993495.1 Deltaproteobacteria bacterium
CCTGACGCGTTCTTTCAACCCGGCGATCATGACCTGGGCGGCCATTTCTGCTATGTTACTCGCGTTCATCGGTAAACTCGGAGGCCTGCTCGCCAGCATTCCGGTGCCGGTGATGGGCGGGATTATGGTGTTGCTGTTCGGCGCGATTGCCGTCATTGGTATCAACATCCTGGTTCGCGCCGGTACTGACCTGATGCAGCCACGTAACTTGACCATTGCCGCGGTTATTCTGGTGTTTGGAATTGGCGGCATGAATTTTGATTTGGCCGTGGTCAAACTTGGGGGCATCGGCCTGGCGGGAATAGTCGGCGTGGTGCTCAATTTGCTGCTGCCCGCCGGACAAAAAAATTGAGTCATGGTGGGTAACGAAATCTGTCACACAAGGATGTGCTCATGAATTATCCCGGTATTGGCCTGCACCTGCCGCAGATTCTGCTGCCCGCTCCTAAGATTGATCTCCAGCGCTGGGCGGTGATTGCCTGTGATCAATACACCTCGGATAAGGATTATTGGCTAAAGCTGTCTCACCGGATATCTGGCCAGCCATCAACCCTGAATCTGATCTTCCCGGAAGTTTACCTTGAAGAAGGGGATGCCGACGCGCGCATTGCGGCTATAAATCATGCCATGGAACGCTGCCTGGCTGATGGCACGCTGATCGAACAACCTGCCGGATTCGTGCTGGTTGAGCGTAAAACGCCGGTGGTTGCATCACGCAAGGGGCTGGTGGTGGCCCTCGATCTGGAAGAGTACGATTACAACAAGGGCGCAAGTTCACTGATTCGTGCCACCGAGGGCACGATTCTCGACCGCTTGCCGCCGCGGATTCGGGTGCGGGAGCATGCCCCGATTGAATTGCCACATATCATGGTGCTGATTGACGACCCCGAGAGAACCGTGATTGAACCTCTGTTCAACTGCAATCCCACGCCTGTTTACGACTTTGAATTGCTGGCCAATGGCGGTCATTTGAAGGGCTACCGCATCGATCGTCCGCAGCAGATCGCCCAGATCGTCAGCGCCCTCGAAAAACTCGCCGACCCGCAATTTTACCGGCAGCGTTATCAAACCGATGGCGAAGTAATGCTCTATGCCATGGGCGACGGCAATCACAGTTTTGCCACCGCCAAGGCAATTTGGGAAAAGCTTAAA
>JAACTI010000216.1 GCA_009993495.1 Deltaproteobacteria bacterium
CTCGCGGCCGATGCGGTGGGCGCGTTCAAGGCTGGAAACTTCGGTGGCGGCAAGCTGAAGAGTGTGGTTGGGAAAGTAGGCGGTTAAATGCCAGGGGGTTTGCAGGCTCAGGTTGGCGGCAATCCAGTGCGCCAACCCGCGCAGAGAGGCGTCATCATCATTGTGGCCGGGAATCAGGTTGGTGACTATTTCGACATGGCAGCCCGCGCCAAAGGCACGCCGTGCATTGGCGAGCACCAGGGCAAAACCGTCAAACCCGATCAGCCAGCGGTAAAATTCCGCGCTGAAACCCTTGATATCCAGGCGGTAGGCATCGATGTGCGGCAGCAGTTCATGCAGGGGCTCGGGGTTGAGCAGCCCGGCGGTCACCAGCACGGTCTTGAGCCCGGCGGCACGGGCCAGAGGAGCCGTGTCGCGAATATATTCAAACCAGATGGAAGGTTCGTTGTAGGTCCAGACCAGGGATCGACACTTGTGTTTCAACGCCAGGGCAACCGCTTCCGCCGGCGGCAACTGCGGCAAAGGGGCATCATCGTCCCTTGCCGTGTGGCAGGAGATTTGCCAGTTCTGGCAATGCCGGCAGCGCAAATTACAGCCAATGCTGCCCAGGGAAAGAGTTTTATGCCCAGGATAAAAATGATAGAGGGGTTTTTTTTCGATGGGATCAAAAGCCGAGGCCGCAATCGCTGCGTAATTCAGGGTTTCGAGAGCATCTGCCGTGCGGCGCCGCACGCCGCAGAAACCGGTGTCGCCCTCATTTAATCGGCAGGCACGCGGGCAAAGATCACAACAAACCTTGCCCGCGTCCCTGTGCCAATAAGCGGCCCTGTGCATTTGATAGACCCATCCTCACCAAAGCGGTTAGTACTTTCGGCCTGTTTTTCTCTCCTGAAACCGCCTCACGCCTCACGATTTCGAATCCCCTTGAACGAATGTCCGGCCATCATCCATCAACCGATCAAGGGCCTTCCGGCTGCCGGCTTCACCATAAAGACGCACCACCGGTTCGGTGCCCGACTTGCGCAACAGCATCCAGGAGCCATCTTCGAACAGATATTTGCTGCCGTCGAGACGGATAATTTGCGTGATCTTGCGCCCACCTATCGCCGCAGGTGGGTTGTTGAGGCGCGCTTCGATGCCTTCGGCCAGCTCGCCGCTCAGGCGCAGGTTGACGCGTTTGGTATAGACTTCACCGACTCGCTGATAAAGGTCGGCAAGGAGTTCAGCCAGGCTGCGGCCTTCGACCGCAACCATTTCAGCGACCAACAGACAGGCCAGAATCCCGTCTTTTTCGGGCACATGTCCACGGATGGTTAAACCGGCGCTCTCTTCGCCGCCAATCAGAATACGGTCGGCGGCAATGTATTCGCCGATAAACTTGAACCCAACCGGGGTTTCGAGAACCTTGACCCCATGATGGGCCGCGACGGCATCGATCAGGTGCGAGGTTGCAACGCTGCGGGCGGCATCGCCTTTCAGACCTTTACGGCGGATCATATAATCGAACAGCAGCGCCAGAATATAATTCGGTTCAATGTAACAACCGTCCGCATCCACAATGCCGAAACGATCGGCATCGCCATCGAGGGCCAACCCCAGGCTGATGTGCGGATCGGCTTTAATCGCCGTGATAAAATCCTGGATATGCGCCTCGGCCGGCTCGGGCGGCTCGCCGCCGAAATAAGGATCAACATGATCGTTGACCGCAACAATATCGACCCCGGCATCCCTTAACAGAAGATCAAGATAACCACGCCCCGAACCGTACATCGGGTTGACCGCAATCTTAATTTTTGCGGCGGCAATGGCGGAGAAATCGACCAGTTCCCGCAGCTTGTCAAAATAGGCGACACGCGGATCTATCTCGACAAACAGGCCCAGATCCGAGGCATGATTGAGCCACATTTCCTTGTAGGAAATCTGGCCTTGCAATGCATTGGCCCGCTGTTCAATATCGTCGGTGGTTGCGGGCAGTGCCGGACCACCCCAGGCCGGTGAAAATTTGATGCCATTGTAATCGTAAGGGTTATGGCTGGCGGTAAAGTTGATTGCCCCACCGGCCTTGCGGCGCAGCAGTTCGAATGCAATCACCGGCGTGGGGGTGTCGCGCACACAGAAATAGCTGCGGATCCCCGCACCCGCAAGAATACGTGAGGTTTCTCGTGCGAAGTCGCGCCCCATGAAACGCGCATCATAACCAACCACCACCCCGCGGTCGGCAACCCCCTCGGCCCGCAGGTGATCGGCAATCGCCTGAGACACAATGCGCACATTCTCCATGGAAAAATTTTCACACAAAATCCCACGCCACCCGGAGGTTCCAAACTTGATTCGATTCATGACTAACTCCACCTGATCAGGTTGGTAAAAATATCTCAGAAAAATATTTATCTGGGAAGAATAACACAGCCCAATTCATCTGTCCCAGACAAAAAACGAGTGAATTCGGACGTCTATTTCTTTTTATCGCCGTGATTGTTCAAGATTGGCGCTGAATAATTTGTGATGTTGCGCACATAAGGACAATCGGCGGGCAGAAATCCAGCGCTGATATTTTCGGGGGTCAAACGCTGGCAATCAGACTGAACCTGATCGCGTTGCCGGTACACACGACAGGCGTGGCTCACCGGATCAAGCTGCACACAGGGCTGCGATGTATAAAAGATTTTTCCGTTAAAATCGATTTTCTCATAGCAACAGCGTCCACAGCGCGCACAGATGGCGTCCCATTCCGCTTCACCCAAGTCTTGCAGATTTTTATTTTCGTCACCCATAAACCTCAGCCTAAACAATCTGTTGCATCGGATCAATCAAATTAAGCGAAAAAAGCATTGACAGCTCGCCGGACTCTTGTGTATTAATACCCGTTCTGAACACCAAGCTAAAAATATCGGAGGAAAAAATCATGCAGTGCCAAACCGTACTTGCCGGTACCGAGTGTACCTTCTGGAAAAAAGCCGGCTGCGCCGCTGAAGGCGGCAGCTGTAAAGTGATTGTTGAAGAATGTCAGGGCTGTGAGCGCATTGCCACGGGCAGCATTGGTGAAGTGTGTACCTCCTTCCCCGATCCCAAACTCAAATGGCGTGCCGGGCTCTGCAATTTTGCCACGCACCGCAAGGTTGACGCCAAGGTTGATGATATTCGTATCAATCCCCTCAAGGCCGCCAAGCGCGCTGCGGCTTCCCGGAAAAAGTAATATTTTACCACCAGAACTTGATGAAGCAAAAAGCCACCGGCGTTTCCGGTGGCTTTTTCTGTAGAACTCTTCAGCGCCCTGACCATTCTAACGCCCAATTTTAACGGCTGAAAGCCGCTCCCACAAAAAAGTACTGTACAGCGTACTGCTTTTGAAAATTTTCCCCCGGGAAAGCCCTTCAGTCCAGCCCGAACAGCAACCAGAGGAATGGCACCAGCAGCGCGGTAACCAGGCCGTTGAGACCAATGGCCAAACCGGCAACGGCTCCAGCCAGGCGATCCTCTTCCAGCATCCGCGCCGTTCCTATGCCGTGGCTGGCCGTACCGACGGCCAGGCCCATGGAGGTGGGGGTGCGAATACCAATCAAGCGACAAAATTCCGGCCCGCAAATAGCCCCCAGACAACCCGTGAGAACCACAAGCGCCGCAGTCAATGGCACTATGCCGCCAATTTTTTCGGTGATACCAATGGCAATGGGCGTAGTCACCGACTTAGCGACCAGAGATAAGACCACCTTGGGGCTTGCGCCCAGCAGCCAGGCCGTTCCCGCCGCCGAAACAATCGAGGCCAGAGCCCCGGCGGCAACCCCCGCCATAATCGGCAGTTTACGTTCCAAAATCTGCTGGCGGCGTTGCCACAAAGGCAGAGCCAGGGCAACCACGGAAGGCCCGAGGAGAAACAGAATCAGATCTCCACCACGGGCGTAAGCGGCATAATCAATCCGCGTCAGCAATAAAAACCCGATAATGCTGAAAATTGATACGAAGACGGGATTGAATAAAATAAATCGCGTGCGTTGATAGAGACCCTGGGCCAGATAAAAAACCACCAGAGTCAGGCTGACCCCGAACAGGGGGGAGGTCAGCAGGCCGTTCATTTCTTGGCTCCCAGCCACTGTTCGACCCAGCCGGTGACCGCCATCACCACAAAGGTACTCACCAGGGTGCCCACCACAATCGGCAGCCATTCACGCCCGATCAGGTCGAAATAAAGCATCACGCCGACGCCTGCCGGAACGAAAAAGAGTGCAAGATAGCGCAACAGCAGCTCGGCCGCTTCACGAATGGCCGCTTCCTTGACCAGCCCAAGAGCCAGTGCCACCAACAGCAATGCCATGCCAATAACATTGCCGGGAATCGGCAGCGCGAACAATCGGCTTAAGACCTCACCGGCAAACTGGAAGGCCAACAACCAGACAAACCCTTGTAACACCTGTCCTCCCCTCGGTCTCAGTCTTCCAGACCCTCAATGACCGCGGCAACTTCGTCGCGAATTTCTTTAGCAGCCGGGTCTTTTTCCAGGGCCAGAAACTGGCGAAACCAGTGAATAGCCTCTTCGGCATCATCCTTATCAATAAAAATATTTCCCAGAGTCAAGCAGGCAAAGGTCTGGCCCGGATCAAGTTCTACCGCACGGCGACAATGTTTTTCAGCGTGTTCCAGATCGCCGCTGTCGTAATAAAATTCACCCAGGTTCAAATGCGCCTGGGCGTCGGTTTCGTCGAGTTCGAGCACCTTGCGGTAACAGGCCAGAGCTTCGTCATCGCGCTCTAGCATGCCGCAGATATCACCCAGAGTATTGAGGGCAAAAGTCGAGTCCGGCTGAATTTCCAGAGCCTTGCGACAGGCAGTCTCAGCCTGTTCGGCCTGTTCGAGGGCAAAATAAACCAACGCCTGGCTGACCCAGGCTTCATCTTCCTGGTTGTCGATTTCGACAATCCGCTGATAACAGGCGAGGGATTCAGCATGCTTGCAGGTTTCCAGCAACAGATCACCCAGGGCGTAAAGCAATTCCAGATCATCGGGATTCTTCTTGACGGCGCCTTGCAGATATTCAAGCGCCGCAGAGATTTTGCCCAGCCCACTTAAGGCCTCACTCATCAGCAGACACAGCTCGACATCATCGGCAGATATCTTCTCGGCGGCGCGCAACAGCTTGAGCGCCGCCTGATTTTCCCCTTCATCAAGGAGGCGCAGGGCTTTTGTTAATAATTCTTCGAACTGATCCATGCATTTAACCTTTCAATTCAGATGATGTTACCCTGCCGACTGCCGCACGACTTCAACACGAAAGCCATCGGGATCGGTGACGAAATAAAAATTGCCCTTGCCCGCACTTAAACCCTTGATCGGGGTCAGATCCAGCCCCATTTCCGTATGACGCTGGTGGGCGGCTTCCAGATCTGCAACCCCTACCGCCAAATGGGAATAACCGTCGCCAATGGTGTAAGGTTCCTGCTGATCATAGTTGTAGGTCAGCTCCAGTTCAAAGGGCAAGCCGGGGCACACCAGGTAGCTGAGAGTAAATTTCCCTGCGGGAAAATCTTTTTTGCGCCCAATCTCGAAGCCGAAGGCCTGCTGATAGAAAGCTTCAGATTTTTGCAGATCGCGCACCCGGTAACAGATATGAATCATCGGGAATTTCATTTTTTCACTCCTTAGTTTTTTAGCGGTTACAGTTTATTGACAGGGATTTAAGGGCTCTCTATAGTGGCTTCCCATGAAAGCCATCTTCATTGCCGATGCCCACCTGCGGCAGCCTGCCGATGCCAATTATCGGGCGCTGCTCAAGTTTCTCGACCGTCAGGCCGACGGGCTTGACGCGCTCTTTCTCCTGGGTGATATCTTTGAATTCTGGATCGGCTATCGCCATGCCGTCTTCGCTGATCATCTGCCCCTGCTGGCACGTTTACAAGGTCTGGCGTCCTCAGGGTGCCAGCTTTTCTATGTTGAGGGCAACCACGATTTCAACCTGGCCTCTTTTTTCAACAACAATCTTAACTGCACGGTCATTACCGACAGCCAAATCATTGACTGGGACGACCGCAAAATTTTCATCTGTCACGGCGACCTGGCCAACCCCGCCAATC
>JAACTI010000217.1 GCA_009993495.1 Deltaproteobacteria bacterium
TTTGCCGTACTCCGGCACCAGAAAAAGGGGATCGTAGCCAAAGCCCTGTTCCCCCCGCAGTTCGTCAATCAACTGGCCGTGAATTCGGCCCTCAAAGGTCTGACAATTCCCCTGCGGATCGGCCAGAGCCATGACGCAACAGAAATAAGCCTGACGCTGAGAGGGAGGAATTGCGCTTAAGTTCCTGAGCAATTTCTGATTATTATCGGCGTCCGTCGCTTGAGCCCCCGCGTAGCGTGCCGAATAGATACCCGGCGCGCCGTCAAGAGCGGCAACCACCAGCCCGCTGTCATCGGCGAGGGTGAGGCTGTTGGCAAAACTGGCAATTTCAAGAGCTTTTTTACGCGCGTTGGCGGTAAAGCTGTCGCCATCTTCAACGACTTCGGGCGGGTTTATGAGGCTGTCCATACCGATCACCTCGACCCCGACTTCGGCCAGCAAATTTTTTATTTCGCGCAACTTTCCGGCATTACCCGTGGCAACGAGGAGCTTTTTCATCAGGACTCCAGCGCCTGTTGTTGCAAGCGGCAGAGGTGCGCACAACCTTTCAGAGCCAGACTGCGCATGGCATCCATTTGGGCCAGGGTGAAAGGTTTCTCTTCGGCGGTGCCTTGCACTTCGACAAAATCACCCCGACCGGTGATGACATAATTCATATCGACTTCGGCGCTTGAATCTTCACGATAATCGAGATCGAGCAAGGCCTGCCCCCCAGCCACCCCGACACTGATAGCAGCAACCGAATCGAGCAAGGGGATTTTAGCCAGTTTTTTCTTTTCGACCAGGCCACACAAAGCATCATAGAGGGCCACATAGGCGCCGGTGATCGAAGCAGTGCGCGTGCCGCCGTCGGCCTGCAAGACATCACAGTCAATCTGAATGGTGATTTCCCCCAGAGCCCTTAGATCGGTAACCGCGCGCAGGGAGCGGCCGATCAGGCGCTGGATTTCTTGCGTACGCCCCGAAACCTTCCCCTTGGCCGCCTCGCGCATGGAACGGGTGTGGGTCGCACGTGGCAGCATGCTGTATTCAGCGGTGACCCAGCCACGTCCTTGCCCGCGCATAAAAGGCGGTACGCGTTCTTCGACGCTGGCGTTGCACAGCACTTTGGTTTCACCATAACAAACCAACACCGAACCTTCGGCATAACGGGTAAATTGACGGGTAAAATGAATCGGCCGCAGGGCATCCGGGGCACGGCCATCACAACGGATTTGTTCAGACATTAATTCTTCTTTCGATGAAGGGAAAAGCTGTTGAGCCCTTGATACAAGGCTTCAGCCAGTTGTTGCTGTCCCTGCTCAGTGCGCAGGCGCTGTAAATCTTGCGGGTTGGTTAAAAACCCGAGTTCAAGGAGAACCCGAGGTAAATTCCCCTGCCCCAGGGGCACCAGGGACGAACTAAAAATTCCGGCGACCGGCACTCCGTCTGCTTCGAGGGCCAGCATCATCTCACGGGCGAGGAGCAGACTTTGGTCGGGCAGGTCAGTGCTCGCAGTCGGTTTGGTCGTAGGCACGAAGATGACAACCCCCTGGGCCGCAACGGAGAAACTTCCTCCGGCGTGCAGCAGTAACCAGGCATCGACATCTTCATGCTCCAAAGCTGACAGGCGCTGCGCGTCGGTTGGTTGATAGTCAGCGTCACGACTCAAATAAACGGGCACGCCCAGATTCATTTTGAGAATTTTTTGCAAGCGCAAACTCAGTTCGAGCGTGAGATCTTTCTCTTTGGTGCCGTCGCCGGCAATCACACCCGGATCAAGCCCGCCATGACCGGCATCAATCGTAACCCCCGCCAGACCCTGCTGAGAGGATGGGATTTTTTTACGCAACAGAAACGCAAACAGACGATCCATGGTCGAATCGCCACCCGCCGGCTCTTTCACCGGGTCAAGGTTGCGATAATAAATCGGGCGCCCCGTCAGCAGATCGAGTTGATTCACAACAAAGTTTTCAGAAACGCGCAAACGACCATCGATAAAACGCGGATAGTCGACCAGGGGGTAAAAGGTGTTATCAATTTTTACATTTTTGCGCCCCGGGCTGAGTTCGGCTCGCCCCTCCGGAGTGCGGATAAAGTAAATATGCCGAACCGCGTCCCAATCGCCCCTTAAGGACACCGCAGGGAGGAGATCATCAAGGGCTAAATAAACTAAGCCCTGATGCAGATAGACATCCTTCACCTGTTGGGGTGCCTTGCCCTGTAACGCCACTTCGACGGTGGCATAGGTCGCCGGGGCACCCCCCCAGAAGAACAGAAAAAAGAAACCAATCAACTTTAACATGGCAACCGTATCGGGTTTCGCTATCGAGAAGCGTGGTGCAATTACGCACCGGTTTATAACGTGCCTGCCCTACCCTGTCAATTTCAGTCGCATTCAATCGCAGCGGTCAAGCAGCGGCACCCCCGGCTCGGTTTGCAACCCCAGCCGATCAATATAACGCTGAACCAACAGATGTTCGAGTTCCTGCTGCGCACTCTTTGACTCAGAAAAATTGCGGATCTGCCCCCCGGCCATCATGCCGTGCCCCCCGGCAGTGCCCATGCCGTCGAGAATATCATGAATCACAGCACCAAGCCGTGCCTGACGGTCGGTAGTGCGCACGGAGAGAACTTCATCGCCCCGATACCACCCCAAGCCCAGGACGTAATCGACCCCATTTTTTCGCAGCAGAAAATCCGCCAACTCAGCGACCAGATCAGGATTGTCAACCTGGTAAAGGTTAAACACCAGCACCCGGCCAAAGACTCTGGCGTTGTCAATGGCACGATGAAAAGCGCAGAAATAATCGCCTTCGACCTGAGGGTGGGTCAGTTGATAAAGAATCTGATTGTTGGATAAGGGCAACAGATGCAGATAAGCTTCCCGGTCAGCCTTGGACCATTCGCGGCCGAGATCCTGAGTTTCTGATTTAATCGCATAAAACAAGCAGGTCGCTAAACGGGTGCCGAGATAGAACCCCATGGTGCGCAGGTACTCGAACAAAATGGTCGCTGAAGCGCCGTAGTTTTCTCGGACATCGACCCAGTAAATATCGCTGTAGTCGCGACGCGGCGGGTGATGATCGATGAGCAGATGCAAGGGCCGCTCGGCGGGAAAGGAATTATTGCCAGTTCCGGGCTGGGTATCAACCATACAGAAGAGGGCAAAGCGATCAAAATCAAGGTCGCAGATGGGCACCAGATTGAGATCCAGAGCATCGACCAGCAGGCGGTTTTCACTGCGTCCAATCACACCGCCGAAGGCAACCACCGCTTCTTCGCCGCTTCCCATGAGAAAAAGGTGGCGCAGGGCAACCGCCGCGGCTAAGGAATCAGGATCGGGGTTATCGTGGGTGACAATCAAAATACGCCCTTTGCCACGCACCCAGTCGAGCAGCCCCTGAACCACGGTCGAACCGCAGCATTTCTGTGGGATAATCGGGTCTTGTTCTTCCGCCATGCAGCCCTCCTGAGTAGCTTTTGGCAATGAAAACTTATTTGTCACTCGTCCTCATGCGTGAGCCCGAGGCCACCAAGGAAGGGGGCGCGGTCACCCGGATGGCGCCAGTTAAGCGCAAGGATCGATGCATACGGCCGGTGGAATGGGGGTCTCAAGCTCTGGGTCTAGGGAGCCGAAGAGAGCCACGTATTCAATGCAGGCAGAAGTCCAACCTGCCGGAATTACAAACGGTGACGCCAACGCCGCAGCAACAGGCTGTTGCTGACGACGCTGACGCTGGAAAAAGCCATGGCCAGTCCGGCAACTTCGGGTTTAAGGTAAAGCCCGAACCAGGGATAAAACAACCCGGCGGCCAGAGGAATACCGACCACATTGTAAAAAAATGCCCAAAACAGATTCTGGCGAATTTTGCTGAGAGTTTTGCGTCCGAGCTGAATACCACGTTCAATATCAAACAGATCACCACCGACCAGAATCACATCGCCGGTCTCCTTGGCAACGTCGGTACCACTGCCGATGGCAATGCCAATATCCGCCTGCGCCATGGCGGGCGCATCGTTGATGCCATCGCCGACCATGCCGACAAACAACCCCTGCTGCTGATACTTTTCGACGATGGCCAGTTTTTGTTCGGGGCGCACCTCCGCTTCGACCTGATCAATACCGAGTTCGGCCGCAACCTGGGTGGCAACCGCCCGACGGTCACCCGTAACCAGTACGGTTTTCAACCCCAAGCGGCGCAGACCCTGCAAGGCTTTTTTAGCTTCGGGTTTCATCTGATCGACCAGACCTATGACGCCTTGCAGTTGTCCGTTCAAGGCCACGCCGATCAATGAGCGCCCCATAGCCGCGAGTTTTTCGGCCCCCGGCTCAAGGGCGTCAAGCTCAACCCCGGAACTTTGCAGCAACGTCAGGCTGCCGCAGATTAACCTTCCGCCGGGTGTTTGGGCAATCAAACCTTCGCCGCCAAACTCTTCGACCTGTTCAAGGGGAGTAAAGTCAATTTTGCGCTCAACGGCAGCTGCAACCAGACTCAGGGCCAGGGGATGAAGACTGGCCGCTTCGATGCTTGCCGCCAGACGCAACAATTCATGGTCTTCAAGACCATCACTACAGAGCAGGTCGGAGACGGCAAATACGCCACTGGTCAGAGTACCGGTTTTATCGAGGAGCAGCACCTGCAGATGCGAAATGGTTTCAAGCACCGAAGCTTTTTTGAACAAAATCCCGCGTTCAAGCCCGATGGCTGAACCCACCATGATGGCCGTCGGCGTTGCCAACCCCAGGGCGCAGGGACAAGCGATGACCAGTACCGAAATCGCCATGCGAAAAGCGAACAGAAAATCACGGTTGGCCGGCAGATACCAGCTGAAAAACGTCAAGAGCGCAATAACGCAAATCACCGGCACAAAAACAGCGGACACCCGATCGGCCAGTTGCTGAATCGGGGCCTTGTCGGTTTGCGCCTCTTCGACCATGCGCACAATCTGGGCCAGCACCGTGTCGGCTCCGACGGAGGTCACCCGCATCAAAATTCGTCCACTGCGGTTAAGAGTCGATCCGATGAGGGGATCACCGACATTTTTCGCCACCGGCAGAGCTTCGCCGCTGATCATGGCTTCGTTGACTGTCGTGCGCCCTTTTTCGACCACCCCATCGGTCGGAATTTTTTCGCCGGGGCGTACCAGAATCAAAGCCCCCGGCGTCAGACTGCCGGCATCAACGTCCCTTTCCCGGCCATCCGTCACCAGGGTGGCACGGGCGACTTGAAGCTTGAGCAGTTCTTTCAGGGCCGCGCCGGCGCGGCCACGCGCACGGCTTTCGAGCCACTTGCCGGCGCGGATAAAGAAGATCAGCATGGCACTGGTTTCAAAAAACATCACCGCATCGGCACCGAGAACCCCCAAAAAAGCCAGCATCGAATAACCGTAAGCGGCGCTGATACCCAGGGCCACCAGCACATCCATATTCGCCGCGCCGTTGCGCAACGACTTGTAAGCCCCGCGATAAAAGATCAGCCCGGCACTGAACTGAGACAGACTGGCAAGCGCGGCGTTCACCAGAGGCGTCTGGGCGCCAAAGGGCGAAACATACATCAACAGCATAATGGGCAGTGCCAGACAGCCTGCCCAGATTAACCACCACAGGGCCTGCCGGGCTTCACGATCTTTTTCCGCAGCGCGTGAAACCGTCTGGCCGCTTTCCATTTCGGTTGCGTCCCCATCGAGCAGACGACCTGGGTAGCCAGCCTTTTGCAATGCAGCCAGAATTTGCCCATCGCGTTGCGAATGACCGTCATGGGTCGCTAACATGGATTCGGCCGCAAAATTGACCTGGGCCTGGATCACACCGGGCAGAGCCGCCACCAGTTTTTCGACCGTGGCGGCACAATTGGCGCAGGTCATGCGGCTGATAGCGAAGCGACGGTTGACTTCGGCAGGAGGATTGACCGGTTTTTCGCCGGATTGCGGCACCGAGGTTGTCGGCTGAGAGGTTGAAAAACCGGCAGCTTCAAGCAACGGCGTTAAGGCATCACGAGACTGACCCGCCGCCAGATCAAAAGAGGCCCGCTGCTGGTCGAGGGAAACGTCGATGGCCGTAAT
>JAACTI010000218.1 GCA_009993495.1 Deltaproteobacteria bacterium
GAGCCCCTGCAGGAAAGTCAGGTCGATTTCCCGCCCCTGATTGAGCGCGGTTCGCGGGTGACCATCCAGGCCCAGGGGCGCGGCTTGCTCCTGACCGCTTTCGGCGAAGCGCGTCAAAACGGCGAGCTGGGTGATTCTATCCGCGTACGTAACAACAACAGCCAGCGTGAGATTCGTGCCAGAGTTCTTGCTGCCGGGCTGGTAAGTGTGGAGTTTTGATATGAAAAAAAGCGTTCTAATTTTAAGCCTGCTGCTGCTGGGCCTCACGGCCTGCGCTCCCTCAATTACCAAGGTGCCGGTGGCCGAGGTCGAACCAACCGAAGAACTGGTGGTAATGCCGCCTCAGCCCCAGACACCCGGATCCCTGTGGACCGGCTCCTTGCCTGCCCTGGCCAGTGACCGCAAGGGCCGCAATGTCGGCGACATTGTTACCGTCGCTATTTTTGAGAACGCCCGCGCTTCCAAAGAAGCCAGCACCAAGACGGAACGCGATAGCAGCGTTTCAGCCGGAATTGATAATTTTTTTGGTCTGGAACAAAGCCTGCCGAGCAAAATGGATCCCACCCAGCTGATTGGCGCCACTGCCGGTAACAGTTTTTCCGGTAGCGGCAAAACCTCGCGCGCCGAAAACCTGATCGCCTCTTTAACCACCCAGATTATTGAAATTTATCCCAATGGTAATCTCCGCATTTCGGGCAACAAAACCGTGACAGTCAACAATGAAATGCAGATTGTGCAACTAAGCGGTATCGTTCGCACCTCCGATATTTCGCCGTCCAACGTGATTGATTCGAAAAATATTTTAAATGCGCGGATTTCGTACAAGGGGCAGGGCGTGCTGAGCGACAAGCAGCGGCCGGGCTGGTTGGTGCGAACATTGGATACGGTCTGGCCTTTTTGAGCCCGAAAACAGGAGTTATGCTCATGCTGAATATCAAAAATATCCTGATTCTGGCCCTCGCCTTGGTGCTGGCGCCGACCTTTGCCCAGGGGGTGCGCATCAAAGATCTGACCACAATTGAAGGTGTGCGCGGCAATCAACTGGTGGGTTATGGCCTGGTCGTCGGCCTCAACGGCACCGGAGACAGCAAGGACACCAGCTTTACCATCCAGTCGCTGATCAATATGCTTGAACGCATGGGTGTGACGGTCGAGCCCGATAAGGTGCAGGTCGACAACGTCGCGGCAGTCATGGTCACCGCCGAGTTGCCGGCTTTTGCCCGCGTCGGCAGCAATATTGATGTCTCGGTCGCCTCCATCGGGGATGCCGAAAATCTGGCTGGTGGCACCCTGATGATGACACCCCTCAAGGCCGCAGATGGCCAGTATTACGCCGTTGCCCAGGGGCAACTGGTGGTCGGTTCTTTGGCCTTTGGCGGCGAAACCGCCAAGGTGCAAAAAAACCATCCCACTAGCGGCCGCGTACCCGGCGGGGCCATCGTCGAACGCGAGCCCTACAATGATTTCAGCAACCTCAGTTTACTCAAGTATCGCTTGAAAGATGCCGATTTCACCACTCTGGAACGTATGACGCGGGTGGTTAACGCTTATTATGGTGCCCCAGTCGCCAAAGCGATTGACAGTGTCGAAATGCAAATCAACCTGCCTGCAAGCTACCAGAACCGCCTGATTGAATTTGTCGCCGAAATTGAAAATCTGGATGTCACCCCCGACAGCTTGGCGCGCATTGTCGTCAATGAAAAAACCGGCACCATCGTCATGGGTAGCAATGTGCGCATTTCTACCGTGGCAGTTTCTCACGGCAACCTCAGTTTGACCATCAGTGAAGCGGCCAAGGTGTCACAACCCAACCCCCTTGGCACTGGCCGTACCGTGGTCGTGCCGGAAACATCCATGAATGTGGTTGAAGAGAAAAGCAATATTATCGTGATGAATATGGGAGCGAGCATCGGCGATGTCGCCAGCGCCCTCAATGCTATCGGGGCCAGCCCGCGCGATTTAATTGCCATTTTTCAGGCGATTAAGGTTGCCGGTGCTCTGCATGCCGAACTGGTAATTTTGTAATGGATATCACTGAACAAAGCCGTCTGCTGGCGAGCATGGCCCTGAGCACAAAAAAAACGCCCACACCGACCACCAAAGATCGGGTACAAAAGACTGCCCAGGAGTTCGAAGCCATTTTTGTTCAGCAGATGTTCAAGGAGATGCGTCGCACCATTCCCGAGGGCGGCTTGCTTCCCAAGGGTAATGCCGAAGAGATTTTTACCTCCATGCAAGATATGGAAGCTGCCCGCCAACTCACCACCCATGGCGGTATCGGCCTGGCAGAGGTGCTGGCCGCCCAGATGCGCAAGGGCCTTCCCTGAGGAACCCAGGGGCTTAGATCGCCAGCACGTCGGACTCAACATTGAAGCGAAAAATCTTCAGCCGACCGGCAGTGTCAAGCAGGCTGATGGTAATTTTGGCGGGGCCACTGGTATAGTGCGCATTAACCCTGTAGCTGAGAATGGTTTTTTCACCCGCTTCGCTGAAACTCTCTTCAAACTGAGGTTCATCAAAGCCTTCCAGCCGTCCCAATCGCGCGAGCGCGCCGACGATTCGGTCAAAATTTTCAGCCGATATTTTGGCTAAAAACTCATCCGCCATGTAGGTGCGAGCGATGGCGGGATTCCAGGTTGATACAGCGGGAATCACTGTTTTGATATAGGGCAGGGCGCGCGACGCGTAAAACTCCTCCTGTTGGGCGGCGCGATAACGGAAACTGCCAATAATTATTGCGGCAACCAGCACCAGCATGCCGGCAAAAAGAGCCAATTTTTTCTTCATTGATCCTTCTCCATTTTCTGTGGCACAGGTTCCGCGTCAAAGGCTTCTTCGGGCACTGGCGGGCGCTCAAAACTCAAGCGTCCCAGCAGCCCATCGCGCAGCTCGCGCAAAAAGAGTTCGGCCGCCCGCCGTGAATCAACCTCACCGCCAGCCACCAGACAGCCACGTTTGGCACCGATGGCGGTCAATAACGCGCCGGATTCCGCTGCCAATTCCGCCATTTTATAGCGTTGACGCAGCCTATCCGGGTAGCTTTGCCGCAACCAGCCCAGAGCAAACAGGGCAATTTCGACCTGATCGTAGGCATTTTCGCCAATCGCCCCGCTGGTTGCCAAACGTCGTGCCCCCTCCTGGTCTTCCAGATGTGGCCACAGCAAGCCCGGCGTATCCGACAACAAAATACCGTTGCGCAAATCAATTTGCTGATGACAGGTGGTGATGGCTGGTTTGTCGCCCACCCGGGCGATTTTTTTGCCCGCCAGAGTATTGATCAGGGTCGATTTCCCCACATTGGGAATGCCGACAATCATCACCCGCAGGGGACGCCCCGGCTTGCCCCGCTTGGGCACCAGTTTGCGACACAGCTTCTGTAAACTGGCGGCGGCGGTGTGGTTCCTGGCAGTCAGGGGCAGGGCCTTGACACCCTCTTCATGTTCGAAATAGCCCTTCCAGGCCCGGGTCACAACCGGATCGGCGAGATCTTCCTTGTTCAGCACCCGGATGAAAGGCCGTCGGCCACGCAACTCTTGCATCAGGGGATTGGCACTACTCTGCGGCAAGCGCGCATCCAGCACCTCAACGACCAGATCACTATTTTTCAACAGGTCATTGATCAGCTCACGGGCTTTTTTCATATGGCCCGGATACCAGCCAATTTGCATCGTTTTTCTCCAGCTCTGGTCAAAAAACATCTTAGAAAGGCTAAGACGCGCGCATTATGCCACAGCTGGAAGCAAATAAGGGTAACTATTCCCCCTGCGTAAGCCCGAGACCGCCATATGAGGCTTAGCTGTCACCCGGATGGCGACAACTAAGCGCAAGGAGGGATTCATGCAGCCGGGGGAAATGGGCCTCGGGCCCTGGGTCTCCGGAGCTGAAGAGAGGCAAAAGCGGCAGGTTTTATTCCGGGATATTCGGCAGGGTCGTCAGCTCGCCTTTATGGTTCCGCAAGGTATATTCCTTGGCCTTCTTATTAACTATATAATAATCGGGCATCAGGGGAATTTTGCCGATATTGGTAGCAACCACAGACATGGGCTGAGCCAGACCGGTGGTATGGCCGCGCAGAGCGTCGCGGATGAGTTCGGCGCCCTTTTCAATCGGGGTGCGGAAATGATCAATCCCGGGGGCCGCTTCACAGTAGAAGACGTAGTAAGGCTTGATGCGCACCGACAACAATTTCTGGTGCAGATGACGGAAGGTTTCGACGTCGTCGTTGATCCCCTTGAGGAGCACCGCCTGGTTGCCGACGTTGACGCCGCAGCCAAGCAGATCGTAAACGGCGCGGGCCGTCTCTTCGCTCAGCTCTTTGGGGTGATTACACTGGGTGTTGAGCCAGATGGGCACCTTGTGATAACCACCCAGCACCTTTTTCAACCCGGCATCAATCCGTTGGGGGAGCACTATGGGCGTTCGTGTGCCGAAGCGGATCATTTCGACATGGGGCAATTCACGCAGTTTGCGGATGAGATATTCCAGCTGCTCGTCGGCCAACAGAAAGGGATCACCTCCGGTGACCAGCACATCGCGCACTTCGGGATGTGCTGCGAGCCAGTGCAGACCCTCATCAAGGTTAAAATTGAGTTTGAGGTTGCCATCAACCACCAGCTCTTTGCGGAAGCAGTGGCGGCAATAAACGCCGCAGGTCTGGGTGACGGTAAAGGCAACCCGGTCACGATACTGGCGCGCAATACTGTCGGGTCGCACCTCGTCCGTGGCGCGATTTTCCTTCCACACCAAATAATCTTCCATCCCGTAACAGTTCTGCTTTTCCAGCGCCGAAGGAATCACCTGTTTGCGAATCGGGCAGTTAGGGTCATCTTTGTCCATCAGGGAGGCGAAATGTGGCGTGGTTCCCCAGGTGGTTTTGTTGTCGGACAAAACCGCACGTTCTTCCTCACTCAGGTTGACATAGGTGCTGAGGCGTTCGGGCGTATTTACAAATTTTTTGAGCTGTTCTTTCCAGTTCATCAGTTAAAACCTTTGGGTTAATGGTGCGATTAAAAACGATTTTCGCCGGGCTGGAAGCGATTTCAGGCAGGGTTGAGCAAGCGGATGAAAAGTGTTCTGCGGGGGTTGGGTTTGGGCCTGAAGACTGTCGTGATCCTGACCAGCAGGAGCGAAAATTTTTCCTTCGGACGAATTTTATGAGTACAAATTATTAGTACACGTACGTTTATAACAAAAAAACGCCCCTGGTGTCAAAAAGCCACAGATCTCAGTGCAACCGGCAGCTTCCGGCGGGACACTTTTTTTTAGGCAACAAATAACGAAAGCGGGCAAAGAGGGTGTAGCCGATGTTGGCACCCAGGCGAATACCGGGCAGATCGACGGTTTTGCCTAAAAAGCCATACAGGGGCGAGGAAGGAAAGGCCTGCCAGATTTTAATAAAGGCATCAATTCCGGTAAAATACTGGCCGGCAGCATCACGCACATGAAGTTTTTCCATGAACTCCTCATGGCTGCGTCCATATACGTCAGCTGCAAAATCAGGCGCACTGATATCGATAAAAATCAGCCGATTTTCGTGGTTGCGCCGTTTGTACAGTTCCATTTCACGTGAACAGACGACGCAGTGCCCGTCATAAAAAATCTGGAGAGGAAAGTGCGTTAGTGTTTTTGCCATGGCGCCGTCTCCTGGGCTTTCGTGTTCTCTCATGCTAAATCACCCCCCTTGTGCAGGGCAAACCTGCGTGGAAACCCTTGCTACATACACACACGCAGGATCTGGGCGAGGTCGGTCTGGCCGGCCAGAACCTTGCCGACGCCATCCATGGTCAGGGTGTGCATGCCCGCATCCATAGCCAGGGCGATGAGGTCGTCAAGGGGGGCACGCTCTTTGATCGCCCGGCGCACGGCCGGAGTTGGAGACAGCAATTCATGAATCGCCAGGCGTCCGCGGTAGCCGGTGTGGTTGCATTGGTCGCAACCGGTTTTGCGATGGAGCTTTAAGCTTGCCACCGCCGTCGGCATGGCGTGACGCAGATACTCCTGTTCGCCATACACGTGCATCAGTTGTTCAAACTCTTCGGCACTCGGAGTGTAGGCTTGGCAACAAGAT
>JAACTI010000219.1 GCA_009993495.1 Deltaproteobacteria bacterium
CTCTCCTCGCCGCTATTGTCACAATTTGCGTCCGGCGGCGACGAACAAGGGGCAAATATGAGCGCTGAGCCCAAGTTATATATCGCACTCCTCAGTATCCACGGTTTAATCCGCGGCCAAAATCTGGAATTGGGTCGCGATGCCGATACCGGCGGGCAAACCTTGTATGTCGTGGAATTTGCCCAGGCTCTGGCCCAACACCCAGATGTCGGCCAGGTCGATCTGATCACCCGGCGGATCCTTGACCCCCAGGTTTCAGCCGATTACGCCAAGCCCCTTGAACCCCTTGGCGATCATTGTCGTATCCTTCGGATCAATGCCGGCCCGGAAGGCTATATCGCCAAAGAACAGCTTTGGGATCATTTGCATGTGTTCGCCGACAACCTGGTCGACTTCTTCCGTCAGCAGGATCGATTACCCGACATCATCCACAGTCACTACGCCGATGCCGGCTATGTCGGTGCCCATTTAGCCAAACTGCTCGAAAGACCATTGGTGCATACCGGACACTCCTTGGGCCGGGTCAAACGCGGCCGCTTTTTAGCCAGCGATTTTTCTGATGCGCAGATCGAAGAACGCTTCAATATGCGCCGCCGGATTGAAGCCGAAGAGACCACTCTGGCCGCTGCCCAACGGGTGATTACCAGCACCCACCAGGAGATCGAGAAACAGTACGCGCTCTACGATTATTATCAGCCCGAGCAGATGCGGGTGATTCCGCCGGGCACCGATTTTAAACAATTCATGCCCCCAACCGGCGGAGAGCTCACAACCCCGCTTTTTGACGAACTGACCCAGCACCTTAAAAATCCGCAAAAACCAATAATCCTGGCTCTTTCCCGACCGGATAAACGTAAAAACATCGGGGCGCTGATTGAAGCTTATGGCCTGTCGCCAGAATTACAACAACGCGCCAATCTGGTGATTATCGCTGGCAATCGCGAGGATATTGATGACCTGGAAGAAGGCGCGCAGGACGTTTTTCATGAGCTGCTGGTCGCGATCGACCGCTATGATCTTTACGGCAAGGTCGTTATGCCCAAACACCATCAACGCGATCAGGTGCCGCTGATCTATCGCATTGCCGCCGCCTCGGGTGGAGTTTTCGTCAACCCCGCCCTGACCGAACCCTTCGGCCTGACCCTGATCGAAGCGGCGGCCTCGGGCCTGCCGATCGTCGCCACTGAAGACGGCGGGCCGCGCGATATCATTCACAACTGCGGCAACGGCTTCTTGATCAATCCCCTCGAACCCCAAACGATCAGCGCCGCCCTGCTGAAGCTGCTGGGCGACAAAAAAGTCTGGCGGCGCTACCGCGAAAAAGGCCTGCTGGGGGTACACAAACACTATTCCTGGGAAGCCCATGCCACGCGTTATCTTGAAATGGTCAAACCCCTCACCCAAAAGTCCGAACACCTGCAACGTAAGCCGGTCGAACGGCGCGCAGCCCTCTACCGGGATCGCGCTATTGTCAGCGATCTCGACCAGAACCTCATCGGCGACGACCTGGCGTTAAAACGCCTGATCGAGGTTTTACGGCAGCATCGTCAGAGTACCCAGTTTATTATTGCCACCGGACGCCGCCTCGACTCGGCCCTGAAGCTGATGAAGGCCTACGACATTCCCGAGCCGGACGTGCTGATGACCAGCAGCGGCACCGAAATCTATCATACTCCGGAGCTGATCGCCGACATTGCCTGGGCGCGCCATATCAATTATCAGTGGTCGCTACCGCAGCTGAAAAATATTCTGGCCGCGGTGCCGGGGCTGGAACTCCAGCCCAAAAAGGAGCAAAGCCGCTTTAAACTGAGTTTCTACATCAATCCCGAAATTGCCGATATCGAAGCGCTTAAAACCCTGCTGCTGCAACAGGAACAGGCGGTTCACATCCAACTGGCCTTCGGTCAGTTTCTGGATATTCTGCCGCTGCGCGCATCTAAAGGCATGGCCCTGCGTTTTATTGCGAACCGCCTGCGTATCCCGCTGGAGGCGGTCTTTGTCGCCGGAGGCTCGGGCGCCGATGAGGAGATGATGCGCGGCAACCCCCTGGCGGCGGTGGTGGCAAATCGCCATCACGAGGAATTGTCCCAACTGGTCGATACCGAGCGCATCTATTTTTCGCGCCAACCGAATGCCGCCGGGATTCTCGAAGCCCTCGCTTATTATGATTTTTTTGGCAGCTGCAAAGATCCCCGCGAGGTGACGCCTGCATCATGACTTCTCGCCGCCTGCTGTTGTGTACCGACCTCGACCGCACCCTGATTCCCAACGGCCCCCACGCCGAACACCCCGCCGCCCGTCCCCTTTTTAAGGTTTTTTGCCAGCTGCCGGAGGTGGTGCTGGTCTATGTCACCGGACGGCATCCGGCCCTGGTGCAGCAGGCGATTCGCGACTATGCTTTGCCGCAGCCCAATTTTGCCATCACCGACGTCGGCACCCAGATCTATCGGGTCACGCCCGGCCCCTGGCAGCCCCTGCCCGGCTGGGAAGAAGCTATTGCCGACGACTGGCAGGGACATAGTCACGCGCAGCTGCAAGCCTGGCTCAGCCCGCTGACCGAACTGCGCTTGCAGGAAACCGACAAGCAGCAGCCCTTCAAACTGAGTTATTACTTGTCGTTGGATGATAACAAGCAGCGGGTTCTGCCCGAGATCGAAGACCGACTACGGCAACTGGGGGTGAAAGCGAGTGTGATCTGGAGCATTGATGCGCAGGAAAACCTTGGTTTGATCGACGTGCTGCCGCAAAATGCGACCAAATTTCACGCTCTGCAATTTTTACAGCAGACGCTTGGTTATTCCCCCCATGAAATCGTCTTTGCCGGCGATAGCGGCAATGATCTGCCGGTGCTGGCGAGTGCGATCCCTTCGGTGCTGGTCGCCAACGCCAGCCGCGAAATCCGGCAACAGGCGCAAGAGTTGGCCGCACAGAACAAGCAGACGCAAACCCTTTATCTGGCGACGCAAAACGCCTCACGTCTGGGCGGGAATTACGCCGCCGGAATTCTGCAGGGGGTTTGGCATTTCGCCCCGGCATTTCGTGACCGCCTGCAACTCCGGAAGGAGAGTCCATGAAGCCCTCAGGTTTGTATATTTTTGGCGAAGTGCTGTTCGACTGCTTCGCCGGCGGAGAACAGATCCTCGGCGGTGCCCCCTTTAACGTCGCCTGGCATGCCCAGGCTCTGGGCGATCAACCGCACTTTATTTCACGCATCGGCACCGATCCCCGCGGCGACAAAATCCTTGCGGCCATGCACAACTGGCAGATGGACACCAGCGGCATTCAACGCGATCCGCATCACCCGACCGGGCAGGTCGAAGTCACATTGCGGGGCAATGACCCCAGTTACACCATAGTGCCAAATTGCGCCTACGATTTTATTGCCGCCGAAAACCTCGCTCCCTTGCCTGCAGGCAGCATTCTCTATCACGGAACCCTTGGTCTGAGACACCGGATTTCCCGTCGGGCCCTGACCGAACTGACCCGCACCGGCGAGCAGGCCATCTTTCTGGATGTCAATCTGCGCCTTCCCTGGTGGCACAAACAAGAGGTCGACACCTGGCTACAAAAAGCCCGCTGGGTTAAGCTCAACCTGGATGAGCTCAGGCTGCTCGGCTTTAGCGCCCCCGATTTCAGAGCGGAGATGGCCAGATTTCAGGCAGAATTCCAGCTGGATCAGCTGATTCTGACCCGCGGTGAGCACGGCGCCTTGGTACGCTCGGCCCAGGGTGAGATCCATCAGATCATGCCGGAAAAGGCGGTGCAGGTCATCGACAGCGTCGGTGCCGGTGACGCCTTCAGCGCGGTTTATCTCCATGGACTACTGGCGGGTTGGTCGATTCCCGAAACTCTCGACGCGGCCCAGCGTCTGGCCGGGAAAATCATCGGCATCCGCGGCGCTACCAGCAACGACAAGACCATTTATCAAAATATTTTCTCCTGATGTTTTTCTCGGAATTATCGCTTTTATCGGCTTAGCTATAGAGGATGACACATGTACGAACAGGTTGCCCACTCACTTTTGAACGATATTCTCAACCGAATTAAACCCGAAATCTGCCAGCAGGATCTCCGCCACTTCTACACCCGCCTGGGGGCGAATTTTTACGCCATCCACTCCCTGTTTGAAAAGCTCTACGGCGAACGCGACGATTTTGAACAACAAATGCTGTCGCTGGTGGAGACCATGGCCAAGCGCTATATCCAGCGCTCCGATGAACTCAGGCAGCGCGATCTGCAGCGTGAAAAAGATCACAACTGGTTCCTCAGCCAGAAATGGGTCGGAATGGCTCTTTACTGCAAGGGGTTTGCCGACGATTTACCCGGATTGCGCGGGCGTCTCAATTATTTTCAGGAGCTGGGCGTCAACCTGATCCATGTCATGCCCATCATGCCCTGTCCCGAAGGGAGCAGCGATGGCGGCTATGCCGTCAGCGATTTTCAGAAGATCGATCCCCGCATCGGCACCCTCCAAAACTTAAACGACCTCGCCGGTGAAATGCGGCAACGTGAGATTTTGCTGGTGCTCGACGTCGTGGTTAACCACACCTCCAACCGCCACTATTGGGCAGAACAGGCGCGCAGCGGCAATCCGGTTTATCAGGATTATTACTACACCTTCACCACACGCAGCGTCCCCGACATGTTCGAACAAAGCATGCCGGAAATCTTCCCCGAAAACGCACCCGGCAACTTCACCTGGGATGAAGAGATGGGGCGCTGGGTCATGACCGTATTCAACGACTATCAGTGGGATCTCAATTACAGCAACCCGGCGGTGTTTATTGAGATGCTGAATATTATTTTGTTCTGGGCCAACCAGGGGGCCGACATTTTGCGTCTGGATGCGGTGGCCTTTCTCTGGAAAAAGATCGGCAGCACCTGTCAGAATGAGCGCGAGGCCCATTTGATTCTGCAAGTGTTGAAGGATTGTTGTCAGGTCACAGCGCCGGGGGTGCTGTTTATCGCCGAAGCAATTGTCGCCCCGGGAGAAGTGAGCAAATATTTCGGTGAGGACGCGGTCATCGCCAAGGAGTGTGAAATTGCCTACAACGCAACCCTCATGGCCCTGCTCTGGGATGCGGTCGCAACCAAAAATACGCGTTTGCTGAATCAGGGAATCCGCAGCCTGCCGATCAAGCTGGAACGCGCCACCTGGCTCAACTACGTGCGCTGCCATGATGATATCGGACTGGGCTTCGACGACCGCGACATTCTGCATGCAGATTACCACCCCCTTGAACACCGCAAATTTCTCATCGACTATTTTACCGGCCGGTTTGCCGAATCCCATGCCCGCGGCCTGCCTTTCGGCCAGAACCACAAGACCGGCGATGCCCGGATTTCCGGGTCACTCGCTTCCCTGGTCGGCTTGGAATACGCCCTGGAGCTCGGCGATGAACGCGCGATTGACGATGCGATCAAACTCATTTTGCTGCTGCATAGCCTTATTATGTCCTTCGGCGGGATTCCCCTGCTCTACTACGGCGACGCCCTCGGAACCCTGAATGACGATTCCTATCGCGACGATCCCGAAAAAAAAGGCGATACCCGCTGGGTTCACCGCCCCGCCATCGATTGGCAGAAAGCCGCACGCCGCAACACCCCCGGATCGATTGAATATAAAATTTTCAGCGCCTTAAAGCGGATGATCGCCGTACGCAAAGAGATTGCCGTTTTTGCCGATTTCAATAATCGCGAACTGCTTGACGTCCAAAACCCGCACCTGTTTGTTTTTGGTCGCTACCCGCTGCACCATCAACAGGGTCATGTCCTGGTCGTCGCCAACTTCAACCGCAAACCCCAGCATCTGGCGTTTGACGATCTGGGAACCTGGAAACCGCGTCACGGCCGCCCAGTCGATCTCTATAAAGGGGAAAGCCCCGACATTTTCAATCGCAGCCTGGTCATTCCGGGTTTCAGCTTTTACTGGCTGGAAGTGAGCTGACAAACGGGTTAACGCGGGAGAGTCACGGCGGCGGGAAGTGTTCGGCCACAGAACCCATGAAGCAAGAGGGTCAAGGCAAAATTTTGTCAATAAAATGGACTGTCCCCGAATACTTTTCCAACAATTAAACCTAAAAACACATTGGAATCGCGAAAATGACGAAAAGACGAAAAAACCGCGGCTTAAGGCAAAACAGACCGTCGCCGGACAGGTTATTTGAACTTTTCACTGAACCCTTGGTTTTTCTTCGTGACCTTCACGGCTTCGTGTGAGTCACTGCTTTTTTCAGGTTAAATCGCGTAGCTGTGAATGCCGGCCTCCCCTCGCGCCAGGTTGCAGCTAGCTGCTCCCCTCCCGGGCCAAAACCACATAGAAGGTTTTCAGCAGAATCCGGAAATCCTGCCAGAGGCTCCAGGTCTCAATGTAATCCAGATCAAGGCGAACGATCTCGTCGAAATCCTCGATCTGGTTTCGCCCGCTGACCTGCCATCGGCCGGTAATCCCGGGCTTGATGATGATACGACGCCGGTGCCAGTCTTCGTATTGCTCCACCTCGGCCGGGGTCGGCGGCCGGGTCCCGACCAGACTCATCTCCCCCTTAAGGACGTTGAGGAACTGCGGGAACTCGTCGAGGCTGGTCTTACGCAGAAACCTCCCCACAGGGGTGATGCGCGGATCATCTTTGATCTTGAAAATGGCCCCCTTCATCTCGTTTTGGGCCATGAGTTCTTTTTTGCGTTCCTCTGCGTCAAGGTACATGGAGCGGAATTTCCAGCACTTGAAAATCCGCCCATTCTCCCCAACCCGGTTCTGACCGAAGAAAATCGGCCCCGGCGAATCCCGTTTAATGGCAAGGGCGACCAAGGGGAACATCAGGCCGAGCAGAGTCAGGCCAACCAAGGCACCCAGGATATCGATGAGCCGCTTGATAAAGAGCTGTTGGGCATCTAAAGACTTGGTATGGTAGGTCAGGATCGGCAGTTCTTCGTGGAAGAGGCTGAGTTCGCGTTTGGAATGATAAACCTGGTAAAAGTCGAGTACCATCCGCACCGTGATGCCCAGCTCCTCAAGGGCCAGGAGATGCGACTCGGCGTCGATAACATAGTCCTTGGGGAGACAAAAGACCACCTCGTCGACCGGATGGGTCTTGCAGACCTTAATCAGATCCGAGACATCCCCCAACACCTGCTGCCCCTGCCCCGCCGGCCCCGCGGGCTCGTCCTTCACCGTGAGAAAACCGGTGACGGTCAACCCCCAGTCAGCATGCAGCTCCAGCAGCTGGCAGAAGCGGCGGGCCTTTTCCTGGGTGCCGACGATGAGTAAGTTGCGGGTATTGTAGCCGCGGGAACGCAAATGGCCGAGCGCCAGCCGCAGCACCACCTTTTCGGCCAACAGGAGCAAAAAGGCAAAGCACACAAACAACAGGTAGAGACTGCGGCTGAAATTGTCCTTGTCGAAGAAATAGATCAGAGCTGCCAGCGTCATGCCGCCAAAGAGGTGGACATTGAAAACCCGGGTGGCGATATCAAAGAGGGAAACACGGCGGATAGAGGCGTAGAGTTGGTAGCGATTGAGAAAAAAGAGCCAGATTGGGCCGACCAGCACCAGAATCCAAACATAGTTCTGAATCGGTCGCCCCCCCTCGTAATAAGCGGCGCGGATGTCATAGGCCAGAACAAAGGCCAGACCGAGCGCGCAAAGGTCGAGGAGAACAGCGAATTTATTTAAAAAAACAGTTTGTTGTTTGAGCATGGGGGCCCCTCCGAGGCTAATTTTTAAGATCCCCCGCCCGGATTCCAAGCAATGGACTTAAATGAGTAGCGATTTTCCGAAAGGGAATCTTACGCCTCGCGAACACTAGCATTTTTATCAGACAATGGGAATTTTTTTGTGTTAGCTGGTTAAACTTGAATCCATCGGTGCCCGCCCCGATAATCCCGTTGCTTTGGGGTGAGGGGGTTTTCTATTACAAACCTTATCCACCTGCATCAAGCACAGCAAGGAGTTCCGCTGTTTTCTGACGCATTAACACTTCATCAGCTTTCGACTCGACGTTAAGGCGTAATACCGGTTCGGTATTCGAGGCACGCAGATTAAACCGCCAGTCCGCAAACTCAAGAGATAATCCGTCGGTGCGATCGACAGCCAGAGCCCCAGGACGATAGCGATCCTCAATCAAGGCAACAGCGCTCTTTGGGTCTTCCAGCGCGCGGTTGATCTCGCCGCTGGCCGGGTAGAGTGCCATCCGTTCCTCCACCAGTGCCGACAGCGGCTTTCCGCTGTATCCCATCAGTTCGATCACCAAGAGCCAGGGGATCATGCCGCTGTCGCAGTAAGCGAAATTGCGGAAGTAGTGGTGGGCACTCATCTCGCCGCCGTAGATGGCATCCTCGGCTCGCATCCGTTCCTTGATGAAAGCGTGGCCGGTCTTGCTCATGATCGGAATGCCGCCGCCCGCCTCGACCAGGTCAATGGTATTCCAGGTCAGCCGCGGGTCGTGGATGATCTTGGCCCCGGGCTGCTTGGCCAGAAAGGCCGCGGCCAGAAGCCCGACGATGTAATACCCCTCGATGAAGGCGCCCTCTTCGTCGAACAGAAAGCAGCGGTCGAAGTCGCCGTCCCAAGCGACGCCGAGGTCGGCACCGTGGGCTACCACGGCCTCGGCAGTCGCCGCCCGGTTTGCGGGAAGGAGCGGATTAGGAATACCGTTGGGGAAAGTGCCATCCGGCTGATGATGTACCTTGATAAATTCGAAGGGCAGCCGACTCTCAAGCAAATCAATAACCGGACCGGCGCAGCCATTGCCGGCATTGACCACGACTTTCAGTTTCGGCAATCCGGTCAGATCGACGTAGCTGAGGAGGTGCTCGATATAGGGAGCCTTGCTCTCCAGCCTCCGCAGCGTGCCCATGCCCTGCGATGGGGAAGCAAACTTCCCCCGTACAACCTGGTCACGAATCGCAAAAAGGCCGGTGTCGCCACTGATCGGCCGCGAGCCTTCCCGCACCAGCTTCATACCGTTGTAATCCATGGGATTATGGCTGGCCGTCACCATGATGCCGCCATCGACACCCTGACTGAAGGTAGCGTGATAAATTTCTTCAGTGCCACAGAGTCCGATATCAAGAACATCGGCGCCGCCATCCATCAGTCCTTGCGCCAGCGCCGCGCAGAGCGCCGCGCTCGACAGCCGGATATCGCGGCCGACGACCACCCTTTGGGGCTGGAGAAATTCGGCATAAGCCCGGCCAATGCGATAAGCGATCTCATCGTTGAGCTCATCGGGAACCCGGCCGCGGATGTCGTAAGCTTTAAAACAAGTCAAATTCATAGGGAAACCTTTTCACCACCAGAACACAGAGAAAGCAGCCGGCCATTGTCAACCAACCTTTTTCCGACTGTCTTTCTGTTGTTGGAGATAAACGATTATAAACCAACCACTAAATGATCTTTGATCTATTCTTTCTTTTCCTCCGCGATCTTCGCGTTCTCCGCGGTAAATCAGCTCCTCACCGTCAGCCCTCGGTGATCTGGTGATCTGGGGACAGTATATAGAACTATCCTTTTACTCGCTTTGGTCCCGGCTTTTGTGGCCGCAGAGTTCTTTTCAGTAAGGCCTCGATGTTATCGACAAACGACTCATCCCCAAGGGGCCGGCCTGAGCGCTCATGTTTGCGGAAGGTGGTCATTTCGTCTTCCGATGACAACGATAGAAAATCTCTCCAATTCCCAACAATTGAAAGTAACGGCTCAACCTTCACCAGTTTGTCGTCTTGAACCATGAGATGGGCACGGGTACTGCTCCACGGATAGTCCTCCGGGGACGCAACAATTCCGGCGGCAACAGGGTTCATTTCAACATAGCGAGCCGCAACGATCAAATGCCCTTCATCCATCGGAAACGATGCAAAGCGTTCCTGCCACAGGTGTCCACGCCACTTCTCTCGAAAGTTGATCCTGCGAGTATAGCGGCGATGGGCTTCGCCAATGGCGCGAGCCAGACTTTCTTCCGATTCAGGGACGGCAATCAGGTGAACATGATTGGGCATCAGACACCAGGCCCAGATTACAACGTGATACTTGCCGCACCATTCAGCCATCAGGTCGATATAGGCCGAATAGTCGTCGTCACAGAAAAAGGTCTGCTGACGGCGATTGCCACG
>JAACTI010000511.1 GCA_009993495.1 Deltaproteobacteria bacterium
CTCATACCCCCCGTATACACGGGGACAGGCGAGCAAAACCCCTGTATATGGAGGAAAAATATGGCTCAAAAAAGATTTCCAGAGTTTTCAGCATTGATATAAACCTTGGCTGGAAGGACAAGACGATTCTCAACGAAAATATGAGGGTAATTTGGCGTAGGGGTAACAAGTGGGTTATTATCTGCTGTAACGGTGGGTGTTGGTTGAAAGCGTGCTCCTTCTTGGATGGCCCAAGCGACAGCTACTCCGCCTATTATTGTCACAAGCAGACCGACGATGATATCCCGAATAGTCTTGCTATCCATAAATTGGTGCCTTGAATAGTTTTATTCTGCGTCTGCTACATCACCAATGATTTGTATTAGCAGTAGCAGGGTGAGTCCCTGTCGAAATATGACACTTCTTGAGCGTAGTATAAACCCAATTCGGCTGGACGCACAACGATTCTCCAATCACAAAATCCGATAATGCACCCTCGGCGCTTTCCTCTCCACTACCTCCTCCGCATTGACCGCCACCCTCAGCAACAGCGACTCCTCCCACGCACGGCCGATGGCTTGCATGCCGATGGGCAGTCCTTGCGCGGTGTAGCCTGCGGGCAAAGTCACCCCGTACCTTCCCTGAGCAAAGCGAATGTGTCTGTACAGCCGTGTCAGCCCGTTTTTTCTTGAGGGTTTGCCCTGGAAGCATGTTTGCGCCGCTGGAATTCCATTGCCTGGCGGCTAATTTCCTCGCCGCTTAGTTCGGCAAACAGATTTTGTCGCCACTGCGTATAATCGAGTTTTTCTCGCTGGATTAACGCGATGAACCGTTCGGTCTCTACCAATCCCAAATAGCGGGACAAAATCTCGAATCCCAACACTTTGATTTCCGCATCTACCTTTATCGCAGTCATTGTTAAACTCCTTGCTCGATGACAAAATCAATCGGATTCATAATCCGTATGTTGGCGATGGAGGGATACGTGGATTATATACCAGAAAATGACACAGCCAGGCGATAGTCGAAGGGAGGCCTCACGCTCCACTCTCCACGCTTCACCCTCCACGCCCTCCTCACAAAACCCCATACCACACCCTCGGCTTCCTCCTCTCCACCACCTCCTCCGCATTGACCGCGATCCTCAACAACAGGGATTCTTCCCACGCGCGGCCGATGGCTTGCATGCCGA
>JAACTI010000220.1 GCA_009993495.1 Deltaproteobacteria bacterium
GCCTGCGCTACCCATTCGGCGGTCAGCATGGTGGTTTCGGCGATTGTCGGTGCTGCCGGTCTGGTGCCAACCATGGCCGCGGTGGAGGCGGGCAAAGATATCGCCCTGGCCAACAAGGAAATTCTGGTGGCGGCGGGCGAACTTTTCATGGCCGCCGTGGCCCGGCACGGGGTACGCCTGATCCCGGTCGACAGTGAGCATTCAGCGATTTTTCAGTCCCTGGCCGGTCAACGCAGCGAGGATGTCCGCCGCCTGATCCTGACCGCATCCGGTGGCCCCTTCCGCGAAGCAAGCCTCGCAGAGCTGCAACGCGTCACTTGCGACCAGGCTCTGGCCCATCCCAACTGGGCTATGGGGCGCAAAATTACCATCGATTCAGCAACCATGATGAACAAGGGCCTCGAGGTCATCGAAGCACGCTGGCTGTTCGATCTGCCGGCCGCACAGATTTCCGTCCACGTGCATCCTCAAAGCATTGTGCATTCGCTGGTAGAATATTGCGACGGCGCAATCATTGCTCAACTGGGCGTGCCCGACATGAAAACCCCCATCGCCTACGCCTTGTCCTGGCCTAAGCGTTTACCCCTGAAGCAAAACCCCCTTGACCTCTGTGCGGCTGGAGCCCTGACGTTTTTTGCGCCGGATCTGGAACGCTTTCCCTGTCTGGGGCTGGCCTATAGCGCTTTAGAACGCGGCGGAACCTGCCCGGCGGTGATGAATGCGGCTAACGAAACGGCGGTTGAAGCCTTTTTAGAAGAAAAATTGGGTTTTATGCAAATTTCAAGCGTGATCCGCCAAGTCATGGATGCGCATCAGTCCACCCCCATCGTCAATCTTCAGCAAGTGCTTGAGGCCGATGCCTGGGCACGGCAATCTGCTGCCCGTTTGATTTTCCAAGGAGCATCATCATGACCCTGATTGCCGGAATCATCATGCTCGGAATTCTGGTTTTCGTTCACGAGCTGGGACACTACACCGTGGCACGCCTCGCCGGGGTGAAAATTCTGAAATTTTCTTTGGGCTTTGGCCCCAAATTAATCTCGAAAACCTGGGGTGAAACGGAATATCTGGTCTGCGCCATCCCTCTGGGTGGTTACGTGCAAATGCTCGGCGAAGGCGGTGGCGAGCAGGGCGAGGACGCCCCCTTAAGTACGGAAGAAGAGGCACGTTCTTTTGCCCATAAATCCGTCGCGCGGCGCCTGGCCATTGTGGCCGCCGGGCCTTTGATGAACCTGCTGTTGCCCTTTTTGATTTTGCCGCTGTCCTACATGATAGGCGTGCAGCTGCCCGCGTACATCGATCAACCCGCCTGCGTCGGCTATGTCACCCCCGGTTCAGAAGCCGCCGCCGCGGGTTTTGTGACGGGCGACTGCTTGCAAACCCTGAACGGTGACCCCTTAAAGGACTGGACTGACGCCAACAAAGCTCTGGTCGGCTATGCCGGTGAGGCATTACGCTTCGGCGTGTTGCGCCAGGGATCCAGTGCCGAAGTTGTTTTGTCCGACGACAATGGCAGTCTCGAAGGCTTGCAGGCCCTAGGTCTGCTGCCGCAGCAACCGGCGATTGTCGGCAGTCTCATGCCTGCGATGCCAGCCGTGGACGCAGGGCTGGAAATTGGTGATCACATTTTACAAATTTCCGGCCAGCCAATCGACTCCTGGTACGATTTGAAACACATCATCCAGCAGAGCGAAGGGCAGCCGGTGCAACTGCTGGTTGAACGCGCGGATCAAACTCTAGAGCTATCCCTGCAACCGCGTCTGCACGAAACCGGTGCCTGGCTCATCGGCATTGGTCCCCAGCAACAGGTAGTTACCAAGCGTTTCGGGCCGGTCGAGGCCTTTCGTGAAGGGTCGGCGCGCACCATTGAATTGATTGATCTCACTCTGGTTTTTATTCAAAAACTCTTCACCGGCAATGTTTCGGCTAAAAATATCGGCGGGCCCATCACCGTGGTTCAGGTGGCTGGCCAGGCCGCCCAAACGGATTTTTCTGCCGTGCTCTCGGTGCTGGCCTTTATCTCTATTCAACTGGGTATTCTGAATCTTTTGCCGATTCCTATTTTGGATGGTGGACATATCTTTTTTTACTGTTACGAGATCGTCTTCCGGCGGCCCTTGTCGGCACGTGCGCGTGGCATTTTGCAGCAGATTGGCCTGGCACTGCTGATCATGCTGATGGTGCTGGCCTTCTATAATGATCTGGCACGCATTTTCTGGTCGGGCTGACGGCAATGAAAATCCTTGCGATTGATACCGCCGCCCAAACAGGCAGCGTTGCCCTCCTCGATGGGCAGACCCTGGTTGCTGAAAGTCTCGTCAATGTTCGAGCCACTCACAGTGAATTGCTCCTTGATCAGATTGACCAGGCTCTGCGGCTGGCTGGGCTCCTGTTGACCGAGTTGGATCTGATTGCCGCCGTGCGTGGTCCAGGGTCATTTACCGGCTTGCGCATTGGCCTGGCGACCGCCAACGCCCTGGCAAAAGCCCTGGGGCTAAAACTGATCGGAGTCTCGTCTTTGCAGCAGCTGGCGATGAACATCCCCCTGTGTCCGGTGCCGATCTGCGCTTTTCTGGATGCGCGTAAAAAAGAAGTTTACACGGGCATGTTTGAGTGGGTTGACGGCCAACCCCAGGCCCTGGGGCCTGAGCAGGTACTTCCCCCTGAGGTTGCGTTGAAGCAAATGTCCGGACCCGTGGCTTTCGTGGGCGATGGCGTGCTGCAATATCGTTTTCTGATTGATGAAATTCTAGGTGACCGCGCCATTCTGCCCGCCCTCTGCCACCATCAGGCGCGTGCCGGTGCCGTGGCAACCCTGGCGGCGCGAACATATCAGGAAAAAATCCAAGATTTTAGCACGGCGCTGGCTCCGGTCTATATTCGACCCTCCGATGCCGAAATCAATGCCGCAAATTTTCCCTGAATGCGGCGAAGAGATTGACAATCTTAAGCGGCTGTGGTTTTCTTTTTTCAAATCAGGTCGTCCCGTAACCCAAGCGTGGAGGTGCAACATGAACATCGATCAGAACGTCCTGCAAGGCCTGTTAGACTCCAATCCCCGGTTTCGCATGCTGTATGAAGAACATTCTCTGCTCGAAAAACGTTTAAGTGAATTTGAAGGCAAACCCTTTCTGTCGCCTCAAGATGAGCTGGAAGTTGTAACCGTAAAAAAATTAAAACTGGTCGGCAAAGACGAAATGGAACAGATCGTCGCCAGCGCCAGAGGGTAATAAATCGGGGTGCTCATATAGAATTTGTCGAGAGTGCGGGGCTCCATGATGAGATCATGGAGCCCCGCACTGTTTCTTATATCCTGATAAGCACAGCCGTTAAAGCCGCTGCCAAATGGTCAGCTGCGAAATGCTGTGTTGAAATTTACGTGCGGTTTCGCGAATGACAAAAGGGACATCCCTGGGCTCGCCAAGCATCTGAAAACGCCCCTCTAAAAGCTCCTTCAGCCCGGCTAAAGACGTAAAGGCTTCCCCGTCACGACGCACCCCACCAATCCAGTTCGTTTTTTTGGTGAACTCTTCCATCCAGGTATAGGGCGAGGCCAGCACCAGCAGCCCGCCGGGATGAATGCGCTGGTGGATCTCGGCCAAAAAACGCGCCGGGTCGTAAAGACGATCGATGAGGTTAGCGGCCAGCACCAGGTCATAGGCGGTGAACTGCGGCTTGAGGTTGTGGGCGTCACCCTGGGAAAAATCAATACGTTTCGCCGTTGCGGCAAGATCAAAATCATTGAGACGATGCGCGTGGTAGGTAACAATTTCACCCTCTGCGGGAAGCTGATAACGAATAACCCCTTTTTCCTGTAACTGGTATGCGATGCGAATGAATCGTGCCGAAAAATCGACGGCTGAGACCTGGTCGAAGTGCTTGGCCAGCTCGAAGCTGGCGCGTCCAACGGCGCATCCCAGATCGAGAGCCCGCCCCTTAGGCTTGTTTTTCATAGCCTCGACGCAGAGGCCAGCCAGAGTCGCAGGAAAGTTAGCAACACCAAATTTGTCCGGCCCGAAATGGGCATCACAATACTGGGCGACAGCAGCATCGGTTTCATACATGGCTTCGGCTTCTTCCACCGGTTGCTCTGAAGCAACATAACGCAAACCGGCATGTTGGAAAAAATGCCGACGAAAGGCGTAACGACTGTCCCTGGTGGCCTCGTTGCCGGTCGAAATCCAGGATCCGCCTTTGATCAGATTATGCTGAGTGTCAAAAGTCGGCGTCGAAAAATCATCGTACCAGGGATGAATTTCAAAGCCATCAAAGCCGCTGATGGGGGTTTCCGTCCACTGCCAGACATTGCCGATCAGGTCGAAAAAATCGCCGAAAGCGAAGTGTGTCACCGGGCAGGGTGAGGCAAAATGTTCCAGATTGATATTGCCCGGTGCCCGCTCCCAATAGGGTTGATCCGGAATCTGGTGTCGATCACGCAACAGGTACCATTCATCTTCAGTCGGCAGGCGAATCGGCAAGCCGGTCAACTGCGCCTTCCAATTGCAGAAGGCCTTGGCTTCAAGCTGGTTGACTTCCACCGGCCAGTCCCAGGGCATGGAAATTTCCTGGGTCATAGTGCGCAAGCGATAAGCGTCCTCTCCTTTGACCCAGAACAGGGGCTGCGCGGCCTGGGTATACTTCAGCCAGCCCTGCCCCTCCTCGCTCCAGAAAGCCGGGGTTTGATAGCCGTCAGCGTCGACAAACGCGAGAAATTCCCGATTTGAAACCAGGTATTTGCTTGCAGAAAAATCCTCAACCCGGAAACGATGCTGGCCATACTCATTGTCCCAGCCGTAGAGGGGGTGATCCCTGCCCTTGCCCAAACTGACTTTGCCCCCCGCAACCTTGAGCAGCTCATTATGCGGGGCCGCGCCCGCTTCCGGGCAGATTTCCCACAAAGGCAGAGGGCGCACGCATTTCAGCGGCAGACGACGGATGATGACGGAAGAGGTTTCAAGGTGGATACGCGAATGCTCAATGCCCATCATAATGGCCCACCAGGGGCTTTGCCAATCGATGGGCAAGCTTAGGGGCAGGCGTTCGATCACCTCATCAACCAGTGCGCGCACCTGATCGCGGTAGGCCTTGACGTCGGCAACCCTCGGCCAGGCATAATTTTCCTCATTCAAATCATCCCAGGACATCTCGTCGACACCGATGGCAAACATCGCTTCCAACTGTGGGTCGATGCGCTGCGCGATAATTTTGGCAACGTTGAGTTTATTAATGTAAAAAGAGGCAGTGTGGCCAAAATAGAAAATCAACGGGTGGCGCAGAGGCTCGGAGCGCACATAAAAAGCGCTGTCGTTGCTGAGAGTTGCGTAGAGTTGCTCATCGATACTGAAAGATGTATGGAAATAAGCGCGAATTTCGGCACGCTTCTCTTCCGGAGTGCCCTGGTCAAGAATTATGGTACGGGTATGACGCAAGCTCATGGACGTTTTCCCTGGTTGGATTCAAATTTTACGCGCGACAAAAATCACATGCCGGTAACCACCACCGGCACTGCGCTCAGTGTGGGCCTTAAAACCGCCCGCATTAAGGCGGTTTTCAAAATCCTGATCATAGTTTTCTCCCCAGACGGTCAAGAGTCCCCCCGGGGCGAGAAGCCGGTGCACTTTGCTGATAGCACGAGTGCCGTAAAAAGGGTCATGCAGTCGATCCGATTTGGGGTGCGGGCCCTTATATAGGTCATAGATCACAGCATCATATCTTTCCGCCGCATCCTTGGCCAGGGTGGCGACCAAGGCAGCGACGTCGCCGAGCTCTATCTGAACCCTGGGATCGCTGACGGCGGCCCCCGTCAATGAAGCTAAAGGGCCGCGACACCATTTTACAACGACCGGGTTCAGTTCGGCCACCCTGACTTTGGCTCCGGCAGAGAGCGAATCCAGCACCGCCCGCAGGGTACAAGCCATGCCCAGGCCGCCGACCAGAACCCGTGGCGCCGGATGATCTTGCAAAAACTGACAGCCAAGTTGACCAAGGAGCACTTCCGAACGGTTATTCCGACTATTCATCAGCACCAGACCGCCAAGGGTTATCAGAAAGTCGCGCGCACCACGCTGACGAAGTTCCAAGTCGCCGTCCAGCGTAGCGACACGATCCAGAGTTTTCCAAGGCTGCGCCATAGTAATTTCCTCATATTCGTTCGGAGCTAAAAGAC
>JAACTI010000515.1 GCA_009993495.1 Deltaproteobacteria bacterium
CTGTGGGAGTGGCTTTCTGTGGGAGTGGCTTTCCAGCCACGATCAATCCCGTGATAAGGGTTAAGCTGCGTCTTTATCGGTGTGGTAGGGCTGAATGAGTATTTCAGCGGGGATGCCCAGCCCCCTGTGAAGATTGCGGATCATTTCCATGGTTAACGGCCGTTTCCGGTTCAACACTTCGGAAACACGCGCCCGGCTGCCGATATATGGCTGCAGATCCCGCCGCGTAAGCCCTCGGCTTTCCATGTGGTACAAAATGGCCTCGATTGGTTCGGGCTTGGGGATGCTGTAATGCTTTTCCTCGTAAGCCTCGATCAGGGTAACGAGCACCTCAAGATGGTCTCCTTCCGGTGTGTCGGGAGCAGCTTCGAACAACTCTTCGATCTCTTCGAGCATCGACTGATAATCGGTTTCGTTTTTTATGGGTTTGATGTTCATAAGTTCCTCCGTTCAGATCGTTGCCGCTTCAATCTTGTCGTAATCACGGTGCGTGCCGACAAAGCGGATGTACAAAATGCCGTGAACATATTGAACCGCGACGATGAGCCGGTAATGGTTGCCCTTGAGGTTGAATACGACTCGGTTGTTCGCCAGAAAACTCGCGTTACGGTAAGCCTGCTTGATGTCTGCCGGCGATTTCCATTCGGCGTGCTTGACATCGTCGTACCATGCCTGTAAAGGCTGACGCGCGTCAGGATGCCGATCCCAAAATTCGCGGAGAGTTTTACGAGATATGACGCGCATGGAGGGATTATAGACCGATCCCACGTTGGGATCAAGCGCCAAATTTCATGGGTGATGCTTTTTGCGGCTTAACGACCAAGACTGAATACCGAACACCCTCTTCGTCATCAATGAAGATAAGGCGGCGCCAGATTCCCACGTCAGATGATGTGGTGCAGAATGCCGGAAGTGTCTATGCGGGGCATGACAAAAAACAGAGGAACGCACAAGAAACGAATCGACTTATGTCCCCTTGCCTACCAGTTTCAGAAACCGCCGCCATTCAGGCCAACCCCTGAAGCGGCGTGACCTTGACCTGCTCAGGGCGGCGTCAACAAGTATATCAAAAATGGGTATGGTATCCCCGGA
>JAACTI010000522.1 GCA_009993495.1 Deltaproteobacteria bacterium
GTTAATTGTTCAAGCTTTTCAAGGGGGGTGGTTAATTGTTCAAGCTTTTCAAGGGGGGTGCCGACAACCGGGTTGAGAAAGTTCAGGGGCACAGAATCGACATTCAGTTCCCGCAGGGTCATCCCTAATTCAATGCGCTGCTCTAAGGATTCGCCCAAGCCAAAGATCCCGCCGCAACAAACCCTCATCCCCGCATTTTGGGCCAGTTTGACCGTAACGACGTCTTCTTCATAACTGTGTGTTGTACAAATGTGTGGGAAAAATGAGCGGGCGGTTTCAAGATTATGAGATAGGTCACGCAACCCGCAGCCGCCAGTTTTGCGGCCTTGTCGGCAGTCAGCAGCCCCAGTGACGCCGAAGGCTCGATGCTGGTTTCGCGACTTATCGTTTCGATGGCCGCCAGAATTTGGCTAAACTCGACTTCCTGGTCGACGCTGGTGCCGCTGGTCACAATGCCATAACAATGATTTCCTTCAGCGGCCGCCTTATGGGCACCGGCAATGATTTCAGCGCTACTTTTCAAGGCATAAACCGGCGCATTGGTTTGATGATGGGCAGACTGGGCACAGAAAGAACAGTTTTCGGCGCAACGACCCGACTTGGCGTTAATAATCGAGCAAAGATCGATGTGAGGGCCGAAATAATGTTCTTTGATCTGCTGAGCACCCGCCATGTAAGCCGTCAGTTGGCTGCCTTTGGCGGTTAGCACCGCCAGGGCTTCAGTTGTAGTTAAGGATTGGTCGTGCAGAGCTTTTTCACCCAGCCTTGTGACAATTTCGAGCATATTCGCGTCTCCTTGCGCCCAAGATAGTTGAGGTAATTTCGCCTTGTCAACCCATAAAAAATAATATTGGTTTACCTAGCAGGTCTCTTTACCATCTTTGGACATTTCGTCTCATATCAGGTTGACAGCCTCCCGGGCAAAGTGATAAAACAGCTTTCTACTTTCAACATTTCTTCCTTCATGCCGGGGCCTCATGGTTAGAAAACTCATCGGTAAAAAACTGAAAAACTCACGTCTTAAACGCGACAAAACAATTCAAGAACTGGCAGAAAAATCGCGTGTTTCTTCTAATATGATTTCACGTATAGAACGTGGGTTGACAACACCGTCGGTCGAGATTCTCATGAAACTAGCGGGCGCCCTAGGGGTTAGTTTGAGTTATTTCGTTGAAGATGCTGAAAAAGGAAGTCAGGTTATTTTTACTGCCGCAGGCCAGGGCGAGCCGGTTTTCTTTTTTGAAGACAAACATCAAATTTTTAGCCTGACACAAGGGTTGCGCGATCCGGGTTTTTCGGTATTTGTCGACCTTCTCGAACCTCAATGCGACAGCGGCGAGGGTGGCATGGTGCATACAGGCGAAGAATTTTCCATGGTGCTGGAGGGTTCAATTGCGTTTGATATTGATGGCGATATTTACCATCTGAAAGCTGGCGATAGTCTGGCCTTCAAGGCAACTTTGCCGCATCGCTGGAAAAATACCAGTGACCAACAAACGCGAATCTTATGGATTGTTTCTCCACCTCCGAATATGTAATGGCTCATTTCCAATGGAATGAATTCTTTCGAAAAGACAACTGAGGGCGGAAGGAT
This sequence comes from Deltaproteobacteria bacterium, assembly GCA_009993495.1. GTDB lineage: Bacteria > Desulfobacterota > Desulfuromonadia > Desulfuromonadales > Geopsychrobacteraceae > Geopsychrobacter. Next base: position 1,595 of record JAACTI010000522.1, read on the forward strand.
GCGGCGTGCAGATAAAAAAAATTGTCGGCAAAAAACTCAAAGAGATCCGTTTGAAGAAAGAGATGACCATTCAGGTTTTGGCGGAAAAATCCCACGTCTCTTCAAATATGATTTCGCGCATCGAACGTGGTCTGACTATCCCATCGGTAGATATTTTGATGCGCTTGGCAACAGTTTTCAAAAAAAGTATCAACTACTTTGTTGAAGACGTCAGCTCTTCTCACGAAGTGGTTATGACCCGACCGGGACAGCGGGACAAGACGGTGTATGATGATATTCAGCTTAATATGCAAACGGAATCTTTTACGTCCGGCTTGCGCGATCCTCAATTTATGTCTTTTTAT
>JAACTI010000523.1 GCA_009993495.1 Deltaproteobacteria bacterium
ACTTCGTGCGGACGCCCCCAGCCGTGGATCAACCCAATCCGCCAGCGCTCAATCGTCACCAGCCTTTTAAAGGGCCGATGAGAGTTGGAGGTGTCCATATTCCCCCGCACCGGGTAAAAGGGGATGTCACCAAAACAGCCATCCAGGGCGTCATCAATAATATCTCCGGCGTGAAATAGCGCTGCTACCTCCCGAAAGGGGCCGCGCAACAGCGCTTGAGATAGCGAGATTGCCGTAGAAGTTTTTACCAGATGCGTGTCGGACAAAACCCCCAACATTATTTTTTGAGTCATAAAAAGTTTATACCTCTTGGGGGAAAATCTCCTTTAAAAATACTCCCCCATGGCTAATTTCAGCCAAAATGTGTGTATTTTTACCGTTTGAATCATATTTTTGGATGCGGCGGAGCTCTGTTTTGCTTTGATTCCGTGCATAATCTTGCGGGTTGTGGCAAATAAATCCACTTGGCATCGGCTTTGCGTGCTAGACTAACTGCGTTTTATCTCAACAGAATAAACTTGACATTTTTTTAGTGAAACTATAATTTTTTAGCCCGACTAAGCATTTAGCCTGGGCAGGGTTCCGAAGTGAACTCTGCCCTTAATCTATGCACGTACGCAGCACAGAATCCGGGCGGAACAAACGCGCTGGACAACTATTCTATGGGAGGTAAACGATCCATGTCGAAAAAAAGCGCCGCACTTGAATACCACAGCTCAGGCCGTAAAGGAAAAATTGAAGTCATTACGACCAAACCTTGTGCCAGCAGTCGTGATCTGGCCCTGGCCTACAGCCCCGGGGTTGCAGAACCCTGCCTTGAAATTGAAAAAAATCCAGCAGATGCTTATGAATACACGGCCAAGGGCAATCTGGTCGCAGTCGTCAGTAATGGAACCGCGGTTCTGGGCTTGGGCAATATCGGTGCGCTGGCGGGCAAACCGGTCATGGAGGGCAAAGGGGTTCTCTTTAAAAGTTTTGCCGATGTCGATGTGTTCGATATCGAACTCAACACCCAGGACAGTGACGAAATTATTCGCACGGTTAAACTGCTGGAGCCAACCTTTGGCGGCATCAACCTTGAGGATATCAAGGGTCCGGAATGTTTTTATATTGAAGAAGAACTCAAGAAAATCATGGACATACCGGTGTTTCATGACGATCAGCACGGCACTGCGA
>JAACTI010000524.1 GCA_009993495.1 Deltaproteobacteria bacterium
TACCTGAACGTCGAGCCCGAGCTCTGGCGGCAGGCGACTTGTCTGCTGCAGGCCGATGAACCAACCCGGCAGACATTTCTGTTGGCCGAACAGCAGATCAATGAATTTTTCTGCGGTCGGCGACAAAGCTTCCACCTGCCTCTGAACCTTGCCCCCTTGAGCGAATTTTCGCGCCGCGTCAGCCATATTTTGCAGACGCAGGTGCCTTTTGCCACAACCATCACTTATGCCCATTTGGCTCAGCTGGCTGGTTCGCCAGGGGCGGCACGCGCCATTGGTGGTGTGATGGCGCGCAATCCCTTGCCTCTGCTGGTGCCATGCCATCGGGTGCTGGGGGCCAGGGGGGCCTTGACGGGGTTTTCAGCGCGTGGCGGGATGAAATTGAAGCAGCAGTTGCTGCAATTTGAGGCGGAACATCGTTGATCTCCGGCCAGCTTCCCGCCTCAGCTTCTAATAACGATTGATCTGGATCTGTCCATTTTTTATGGCGCGTGCGAATATCTTCGCCAGATACTGTTTCAGGGGCTTGCGACTGAAGGGTGCCAGCAGCAGAAAACCCAGGAGATCGGTGCAGAAGCCCGGCGTCAACAGGAGCAACCCCCCGGCGAGAATCATGGCGGCATCGATCAATTCGCTGGTCGGCATGCGACCTTGCGCCAATTCTTGCTGGATGGAAAACAGCACGGAAATTCCCTGAACTCTGGCGAGTTGCGCACCGGCAATGCCAGTTGCCAGAATTAACCCAATGGTTGGCCAGAGACCGATCAGTGAACCCACGGATAAGAGCACGTAAATTTCCATAACCGGCACAAAAATAAAGACTAAAAAGAGTTTTATGAACATGAGGCCATCTTATTTTGCTAGAGAGTTAAAAAAACTTCAGGTGGTATCTGGTAAATCTTCATCGGGCAGGTATTGAAATCTAAGTGGCTGTAAATATTGATTAAAATATCTGACTAAAAAATAGGCAATGCGCTCAGGGCACCGTCAGTTGCAAGCTTTTGTCTATCATCAACAGGGCTGCAAACAGCTTGTCCACAGAAGCTGTTTGTGGAAACACCAGGCCCTTGAAAGAACAAGTTTTTTTCGCTTTCAGCGTTAAAGTGATCCATTGAGGTCATCAATTGATGGTGTGTCCCCTGCCGCTCGCAG
>JAACTI010000517.1 GCA_009993495.1 Deltaproteobacteria bacterium
TGGATTGCATGGCCAAAATTGATCAGCGTGCAATCGAAGAAAAGTATGATGCCTTGCGGGACTTTCTTGACGAAAGAACTCGACGCCTATGGGCCGCTGCTGAAGCCAGATCGTTGCCGTATGGAGGAACAAGCGTCGTGGCATCAGTAACGGGCCTTTCCCGCACGACCATTCTTGCCGGCATAAATGAGTTGCGAGATAAGGCGTCCGTGAGCCTGCTCAAACAAGGTACTCGGATGCGACGACCGGGCGGTGGCCGCAAAAGCCTGAAAGATCGGGATCCGTCTTTGGAACGAGATCTGGAACTGCTGGTAGAACCCCTGGCCCGTGGAGATCCGGAGTCGCCCTTGCGCTGGACCTGCAAGAGCACACGCAAGCTTGCTGAAGAGCTCAACAGGCAAGGACATCGAGTTGGAGATAGAAAGGTTGCGGATTTGCTTCATGGCCTTCATTACAGCTTGCAGGCTAATGCGAAGACGCGAGAAGGCAGTTTTCACCCGGACCGAAACGCCCAATTTGAGTATATCAATGCTCTGGCCAAGGCTTTTCAGAAGCGCAGTCAACCGGTCATCTCCGTTGATACCAAGAAAAAGGAGTTGGTGGGAGACTTCAAGAACAATGGTTCGGAATGGCGACCCAAAAACCAACCGGAAGAAGTTCGAGTTCATGACTTTGAGGATAAGGAACTGGGCAAGGTAACCCCGTACGGGGTGTATGACATTGCAAAGAACGAGGGATGGGTAACGGTCGGGACCGATCACGACACTTCCGATTTCGCCATAGATACGATTCTGGGTTGGTGGAAGAGAATGGGACGTCACGCCTACCCGCAGGCGATGGAGCTTCTGATCCTGGCCGATAGCGGCGGCAGCAACGGCTCGCGATCCCGTCTGTGGAAGCTCGGCGTACAGCGCCTTGCCAATGAAACGTCCTTGATGGTGACAGTATGTCATTTCCCTCCGGGAACCAGCAAGTGGAACAAGATCGAGCATCGGCTGTTTTCGTTTATCACACAGAATTGGCGTGGGCGGCCTCTGATCAGCCACGAGGTCATTGTAAATCTCATCGGGAGCACAACGACCAAGGCCGGCCTCAATGTCAAAGCCAAGCTGAGCAAAAAGAA
>JAACTI010000221.1 GCA_009993495.1 Deltaproteobacteria bacterium
TTCCTCGTCAACCCCTGATTCCGCGCGCAAGCGCCGGGCTTTTTCGGGGTCAATCGCCAAATCAAACTGCGCTTTCCAATCAAGATTCTTGCGGGCCCGAGCCATGGCGTGGTCTTTTTCAATCGCCCCGGGCAGGCCTTTGACGATATCGGCGGCGTGGGCGGCAATGCGGACGGCCATGACGCCTTCGTGCACATCTTCCACCGTGGGCAGACGCAGATGCTCACTGGGGGTAACATAGCAGAGAAAATCGGCCCCGGCCGCACCGGCAACCGTGCCACCTATGGCCGAGGTAATGTGGTCGTAGCCCGGCGCGATGTCGGTGACCAGCGGCCCCAGTACGTAGAAGGGTGCGCCGTGGCACAGCCGCTTCTGGAGTTTGATGTTGGCTTCAATCTGATCGAGAGGCACATGGCCCGGCCCTTCAATCATGACCTGGATGCCTTTCTCCTGGGCGCGCTGGGTCAATTCGCCGAGGAGAATCAGCTCTTGAATCTGGGCACGGTCGGTGGCATCGGCCAGGCAGCCGGGACGAAAGCCATCGCCCAGGGACAGCACGGCATCATAGGGGCGCACCAGTTCGAGCAGGCGGTCAAAGTGTTCAAACAGGGGATTTTCGGCGTTGTTGTGCAACATCCACTCCACCGTAAAAGACCCCCCGCGCGACACAACTTCCATGACGCGCCCCTCTTTTTCCATGCGCGCCAAGGTTTCGCGGGTGACACCGCAATGAACGGTAATGAAATCGACCCCGTCATCCAGATGTTTTTTGACCCCGGCGAAGATATCTTCGACGCTCATATCGACGATGGGTTTGCCCTGGTTGAGCACCGCGTCACAGGCGGCCTGGTACAGGGGCACGCTGCCGATGCACAGCTGGGTTTCGGCAATCACCGCCGCGCGAATTTCATCAATCGGTCCGCCGGTGGAAAGATCCATCAGGGCATCGGCCCCGGCGGCCTGAGCGACCTTGGCCTTTTCCAGCTCTTTGTCGATGCTGGTGTCGTCTTGACTGGTGCCGATATTGGCGTTGGTTTTGGTGCGTAAACCTTGCCCGACGGCCAGGGGTTTGCCGCCTCGATGCTGGGTGTTAAGACAAATAACGGCCACGCCCGCGGCAATTTTTTGCCGCAGCAGCTCCGCGTCAATTCCTTCAATCTGCGCCGCCTGACGCACCTGATCACTGATCTGCCCGTTGCGGGCCATTTCAAGTTGGGTCATGAGTTCCTCGAAAAAAACAGCAGCGCCACCCCATTCGTGGTTCGCTGCCGTGTGCAGAAGGTTAAGGGTCTGAATCTTTGCTTGAAAAGCAAACCTTAGTTATGGGGTTGATGAAAATACTGAAAAGCCCCGGCGACATGATTGACCGGGCCCTGGCCCGTACCGCACTCAAAGGGCGCTGCCAGGGCCAGATCGAGAAATTTTTTGGCCTCTTGCACGGCGGCGAGCAAGGGCAGTCCCTGCGCCAAAAAGGTGGCGATGGCCGCCGACAGAGTGCAACCGGTACCGTGGGTGTTGCGGGTGGCAATGCGCGGCGAACGCAACTCGTGCCACTCATCGCCGAGCAAGAGCAGGTCGAGAGCATCGCCCTGGGGAAGATGACCGCCCTTCATTAACACATGACGTGCGCCGAGCTGCTGCAATATGCGACCAGCTTCAAGCATTTCCTCCGGGTTGGAAATTTTCATGCCGCTGATTTTTTCGGCTTCGGGCAAATTGGGGGTCAGCAGATAGGCCTGGGGCAGCAACTGGGAAATAAGGCTGTCAATCCCTTCATCGGCCAGCAACGCGGTTCCATCTTTGGCGACCATAACCGGGTCAACCACGGTCAGTAGAGCATGCCGCCGCAGAATGCGTGCAACCCGCCCGATGGTGCCACCCCAATTGAGCATGCCGGTTTTAACCGTGTCCGCGCCAATGTCATCGAGCACTGCATCCAGTTGTTCGGCAACAAAATCAGAATCGATGGGCAAAACACCTTTGACCCCCAAGGTGTTTTGAGCGGTCAGGGCGCTGATGACACTGCTGGCATAGCTGCCGAGGAGGCTGATAGTTTTAATGTCGGCCTGAATCCCGGCGCCACCGCCGCTATCCGAACCGGCGATCGTCAGTACCCGCCCCCGTGGTCGGTTGAGCTTGCGATTGAACAACAGGGAGATTTCACGGGCGGCGACAGCTGGCTGGGGATCGGCCATAACGGCTTTAATCACCGCAACCGCATCGGCTCCGGCCTCAAGAACTTGTTCGGCACCGGCGACATCTATGCCGCCAATGGCCACCAGGGGAATGCGTACCGCCCGCCGCACCCGTTGCAGCACATCCAGCCCGACAAGCTCGGGGGCGTCTTTACTGTTGGTCGGGAAGATGCTGCCCAGGGCAATATAGTCAGCGCCATGATTCTCGGCTTTCAGGGCCTGGTCAACATTGTGGGTTGAAACGCCGATGACTTTATCGCGTCCCAGCAGTTGACGGGCCTGAGAGACACTCATATCACCCTGACCCAAATGAACGCCATCGGCGTCAACGTCATGGGCCAGTTCGACAAAATCATTGACAATAAAGGGAACCTGGGCCTTGCGGCAGAGTTCACGCAGTTCGTGAGCCATTGCCAGCCGTTCTGCCGCTTCGATGTTTTTAGCCCGATATTGTAAAACCCCGACGCCACCGCGCAGCGCCGCGGCAACCCGTGCCGGCAAGCGGCCATCCTCGTTATGATCGGTAATCAGATAGAGTCCGGCAATCATTTGCAAACTCCCGTCAGGCAGAATATTCGTTGGCGAAAAAATCGACAGCAGAGGTTAAATGGCTTCAGGCCATGACAATCCGCTGGTTGAGTAAATCAATTTCACTCAGCGAACCTTCGATTTGCCGACTTTTACCAAAATTATCGATGAGTTTGAAGCCGTTAGCAACCACCAGCAAGGAGGCAACATCTTCAAGGCTGATTTCTTCTTCACCCGCGACCAGTTTGAAGGGACCGTAATCAAGGCACATTTTTTAAATCTCCTGTAAACAAGACAATGCGCAACAATAACAGACCGCTTCGAAAACTGTCAATTCATGGATCTGCGTCTTTGCGCCGCCCAGAGTCTGTTTTTACCGTTGACAACAGTGTTTGCGCTCGGCTAAAGTTCCGCAACGGAGATAGAACAATGTTACAGATAAAATACAGCACAGGTTTGCTCCAGGTCGTAGTCGTCGTCCACTGACGGCTCGCGGCAACCCGGATTCAACCACGAATCTCAAGGGAGCTCGGGTCACACCCTTCTGCTCCCTTTTCTCTACTGAAAAGGCTGCGGGACACGAAATCTCGTGGCCTGTTTTTTTATTGCGGAGAAATGACTATGAAAAATGGCGCACAGATTTTATTGGATTGTTTAAAGGCCGAGGGAGTCGAGGTAATTTTCGGTTATCCCGGTGCCCGCACTTTGCAGGTGCATGACGCCTTGATGTTGGATAAGGACATTCGTCACATTCTGGTACGCCATGAACAGGGGGCCGCACATGCCGCCGATGGCTATGCCCGCACCACCGGAAAAGTCGGCGTCTGCCTTACCACTTCGGGGCCGGGGGCAACCAATCTGGTGACGGGAATTGCCACCGCTTTTATGGATTCGGTGCCGATGGTGGCCCTGACATGTCAGGTCACAACCGCCGATATTGGCAATGATGCTTTTCAGGAAGCTGATATGACCGGCATTACCCGCCCGATCACCAAACATAATTATGTGGTGACCAATGTCAAGGATCTGGCCCGGGTGATTCGTGAGGCCTTTCACATTGCGCGCACGCGCCGACCCGGCCCGGTGCTGGTCGATCTGCCGAGTGATGTGTTGGCGGCTAAAACCCGGGCGGTGATCCCGACGGAGGTCAAACGTCGTGGTTATCCGGAAATGGCACCGGTTAACTTTAAGCAGCTCAAAAAAGCCGCGGATCTGATCAATAAAGCGAAAAAACCACTTTTTTACGTCGGCGGCGGCATTACGCTGTCGAACAGCGCCACGCAGATGCGTGCCCTGGCCGAAAAAGCCGGGATTCCCGTAACCCATACCCTGATGGGCGTCGGTGTTATGGATCCACAGTCCCCCCTCGCCGTCGGGATGCTGGGCATGTATGGGGCCTGGTACGCCAATATGGCGGTGGCGGAATGCGATTGTCTGATCGCGGTCGGAGTGCGGTTCGATGATCGGGTGACCGGCAAGGTTGATACCTTTGCACCCAAGGCGAAAATTATTCATATCGATATTGATCCCTCCAGCATCTTCAAGGTGGTGCAGGGCGGTTTGCCGATTGTCTGCGATGCAACCGAAGCCCTGGAAAAATTACTTCCGCTGGTTGAATCGCAGCAGCATCCCGACTGGGTTGCGCAAATTGACGCCTGGAAAGCCAAGGGCCCACTGCCGCGACCGCAGCGCGATCATTTGATGCCCCATGAGGTGATGGAAGCCATTGCGCAGGTTGCCGGGGATCGCCCAGTGGTCGCGTCTGATGTCGGATTGTCACAGATGTGGACCGCCAACTATCTTCCCTTTCACGGCCCACGGCAATACATTACCAGTGGTGGGCTGGGCACCATGGGCTATGCCCTGCCGGCGGCCATGGGAGCCGCCTTGGGCAACCCGGAGCGACCGATTTTTGCCATCAATGGCGACGGCGCTTTTCAAATGAACTGTCAGGAGCTTGCCACCTGCGCTCATTACCGTATCCCGGTGAAATGTCTCATCCTCAACAACGGCAAGCTGGGCATGGTGCGCCAGTTCCAAAAGGTTTTTCTTGCGTCGCGCTTTGCTTCAACCTGTCTTGGACCCAGGATCGATTTCTGTATGGTGGCGCGGGGCTTCGGGGTCAAGTCCCTGCGCGCCCATGGCAAGCAAGAGCTTGCTGCCGCACTGAAAGAAGCCATGCTGGTGCCCGGTCCGGTGGTTATCGATGTCCCGATTGACCCCGATTGCTATTCCTTCCCCATGGTGCCACCGGGGCGTAAGGCAACGGAAATGATTTTTGATCCTGGGGAGTGGCAGGGGTAGGTGCGGCGCTACGGGGTCATCGAGGGATTTCGCGCGCGAAAAGTCCCCGGGCGGGCTCCCGCATTCACGCGGACACAGGGCCCGGCCCTAAGGGTTTCCCGCCGAATTCGCGGCAATTTGGCGCAGTTTTTCCAGCCCAACCTCTTCAACAAGTTTGCCGAAGCGGCACTTACGTTGTTGGGCGATAAACCAGGTGATCAGACGATCCGTCGCCCGCAAAGCCTCTGCGCTGGTTAAGTTTTCGAGCAAGCGGTGGCTCAGGCGTGGTGCCGAACCGCCATTGCCCCCCACTTGCAGGTGCCAGCCCTGAGTCGTGCCCAGCAGGCCAATGTCTTTGATGCAAACTTCACCACAGTCGTTCATACAGCCTGAAACCGCCATTTTTAATTTCCATGGCAGTTCTTTGGCCTGAAATTGTTCATCAAGCTTTAAGCCCAGGGCCACGGAATCTTGCTGACCGCGTTTACAAAAGTCGGTGCCCGGACAAATTTTTATCGAACGCACGCAGGGCCCAAAGGGACGTGCCGGGCGCATACCGCCCAAGGCTGCCCAGGCAGTATCCAGATCCTCTTCCCGCAAGCCGATAATCGCAATGCGCTGAGCGCTGCTGAGTTTAAGTTGTGCCCCGAATTGGCGCGCCACGGCCGCAATCTGTTCCAGTTGTTGTGGTGTAGCCAGCCCGGCAGGTAAATGGGGCACAATCGCGTAGCTGAGGCGGTCGCGTTGAATAATGGCTCCCTTTGCAATTTTGTCGCGTTTAATTTGATCCATGGATTATTTTTTAGTCGGCCCAAACACCAGAATCCCTCCATAATGGCCGAGGAGGGTGACACAGAAAAGCGCTCCTGCGGCCAGAATCAGGAAGAAGAAGGTCGGAATCCCGAAGCGGGTGAAAAGTTCCGCCTGGCTGAAAC
>JAACTI010000251.1 GCA_009993495.1 Deltaproteobacteria bacterium
GCGCAGATGTGCTGCTGCAATTTTTCTGGCGGCCCTTGATTGCCGCGGGGGAACTTAGCCCTTGACGATCTTGACCGTCTGGATCGAGGTGTACTCTTCCAGCCCGTAATGGCCGAACTCAACCCCGTAACCCGATTCCTTCACTCCGCCGAAGGGGGCATTGGGCTGAACCGAGGCATGGTCATTCACCCAGGCCGTGCCACACTCCAGGCGGGACGCCAGGGCGGTGGCTTTGGCCACGTCTTGCGACCAGATCGAACCGCCCAGGCCAAATGGACTGGCGTTAGCCCGGCGGATCGCGTCGTCCACATCGGTGTAGCGGATAATCGGCAGTACCGGCCCAAATTGTTCCTCGTCGACCAGACGCACGCCGTCGCTGATATCGGCCACCAGCGTCAAGGGATAGAAATAGCCCGGGCCAGCAGGACGTTCCCCGCCGCAGAGGATGCTCCCGCCCCCTTTTCTGGCGTCATCCACCAGTTCGGCAACCAGAGCAAGCTGGTCGGCATTTTGTACCGGTCCGAATTCCACCCCCTCTTCCAGGCCATTCCCCTGTTTTGCCTGTTGGGCAAGGGTGGTCAGCTCGTTACAGATCTCTTCGTAAATGTCGGTATGGACGTAGAGGCGCTTCAGGCAGGCACACGTTTGACCGCTATTATGGAAACCAACGGCAAAGAGCTTGGGCGCGATGGCCTTGGGATCAACATCGGGCAGCACGATACCGGCGTCGTTCCCCCCTAATTCCAAGGTGCAGCGTTTGAGGTTGAAGGCACCGTTCTGCATGATACTTTTGCCGGTCGGGGTCGAACCGGTAAAGACCATCTTGGCAATACCCGGATGCTTGGCCATGGCGCTGCCGATGCCACTTGGGGCGGTGACGATATTCAACACCCCCGCAGGAAGGATTTGGTTGGCCAGTTCGACAAAACGCAGAGTCGCCAGCGGCGTCAGAGAGGAAGGTTTGACCACCACGGTGTTGCCGGTGCGCAGCGCCGGTATAATGTGCCAGATGGCGATCATCAACGGCCAGTTCCAGGGGGGAATGGAACCGACCACTCCCAGGGGCTTGCGATGCACCTCAATACGAGCATCAGCGTCATCCTGAATAAGCTCGCAGGCCAGGCTTAGCTCAGCGGTGACCCGCGTCCAGGCCACGGAACCACCCAGCTCCATCCCCGAGCCTATGCCCTGATAGCCGCCCAGAGGCTTGCCGCTTTCCCTTGTCAGCAGTTCCATCAACTCCGGCGTATGTTGTTCGAGGAGATCGGCCAGGGCATGGATCTTGGCCTTGCGTTCGGCGTCGGCAACCTGGCTCCAGGAAACAAAAGCCTGCTGCGCTGCCGCTACCGCCTGGTCAAGATGCGCAAGCTCAGCAGACGGGCACTGGGCGAAGATCTCACCGGTTGCCGGGTTGCGCACGTCAAAGGTTTTGTCGGTAAAAATCTTCTTGCCGTCGATGATCAGTCCAAAGTTTTTCATCGTGTTTCTCCCATAGGGTGAAGGAGTAGGCTTGACTCCTGGAAAAGACCGTCATGCTTGACGAAAAGCTGGTTGCTAAACTGCACCCATTTTCAGCGCAAAATCGAGAGTAACCCGGGCGCAGGCAAAGGAATTTCCCCACAGGTTCGCCCCCGACGGCAGGCCCCTGAGCTCGCGCGGCCAGCCACAGGCACTATGGGAACAGGGTTGATCGCGATTGACCTTGATGGTGCCGGGCTCAAGCTGTTCGTCGGCAAGCACGCCAATAACCTCCGGCAGACTGGCCGGCAATAACCCTGGCTGCTGCGGGTGTCCGGCGGCAACCAGCAGGATTCCGGCCTCAATGACCGCCTCGCAAGCCGCCTGTAGCACCTCGGCTCCCGGGCCCGGGGCCATCCCCAGGCTGAGATTGATAACCCGGCACCCTTCGGCGGCGGCCCGTAACAGACCGCGAGCAACCAGAGACGGATAGCAGACCAGGTTTTCTGCAAAAACCCGCACGACATAAAGTTCCGCCGCAGGCAGCCCTTGGCGCAAAATCCCCGCGACCGCCGTGCCATGGCCGACAAGATCGCGGAAATCGTCATCCTCGCAAACCCTGCCGTCGGGAGCGAGAAAAACCCGCCGACCGCGAACTTCGCCCCTGACGTGGGGATGCCAGGGATTAACCCCGGTGTCGATAACGCCGATGCGTAAGGGCTGGGATCTTGTGGTCATGCCGAACGCCTTGGTGTTGGCACCGCCGCCGAATTCGCTGAGATTGCGGGCCCTACCATAGGACTATCGTCGGCAGCAGTTAGCGTACCCAGGGCAATCCGCAACTCTTTGCTGCCAACATGGCGCACCTGGCCATCACGCAGCAGATACAAGCGTTCGTAATCCTCAAGACCACTCAGGCGATGAGTGATTGACAGGATGATACGATCGTGAAAAGCCCGCCAGAAGTTATGCCGTACCCGCATTTCGGTTTCGGGATCCAGCGCCGAAAAGGCTTCGTCCAATACCAGGATATTCGGCGACCGCAAGGCCAAGCGGGCCAGACCGATACGCTGTCGCTGACCATCGGACAGGGCCAGCCCGCGCCCGCCGATAGCAGTGGCATACCCATCAGGCAAACCGAGAATAAAATCTTCGGCTTCGGCCAGGCGGGCGGCTTCAATCAGCTGCTCCTGTGTGGCCGCAGGGTTGCCATAACGCAGGTTTTCTTCGACCGTCGCATGGAGCAGAAAGGGTTCAGCTCCGGCATACCCCAGGTGACGGGCGAATGGGGTTGCCTTGCTGTCAGAGTCAAGACCGGTAATCAGCACCCGCCCCTGCTGCGGCCGCCGCAAACCAAAAAGAATTTGCACCAGGGTCGATTTCCCCGCGCCCGAGGTTCCAAACAGGCCGACCTTCGCCCCTGGCGCCAGCTGCAGATTTAACTGCCGCAAGACCGGGGGATTATCGAGGTAGGCAAAGCTGACGCCGTCGACGACCAATCCGACCTTCTCGCTAACGCCAAGGGTGGCAACACTGGCATCCGGAAGGCTGTTTTCACCCTCCAGGAGTTCAGCAATTCTGCTCAAACTCACCTGGGCTTCCTGGAAGCCGCGCACCATGCCCAACAGGCCGCGGGCCGGGCCGTACAGCCGTCCCTGATAAAGAATGAAGGCGACAAAAGTTCCAAGGCCGATGGTGCCCGATTCCAGCAAACGCCCGCCGAGAAGATAAATCCAGGCGAGGCTGGCAGTCAGGGCCAGACCGGGGGTTCCCGAAGCGACCGCATCAAGCACCTGGAAGCGCAGCATTTTACGGATCATACCGGCATTCAGCTGGGCAAAACGCTGTTGCTCTTCCTGTTGCGCGGCATGCAGGCGCACGGCGCGCAAGGCGCTCAAGCGTTCCGAAAGAAAGTGCGAAAGGTCTGCCATGACTTCACGCAGTCCACGGGTGCCGGTTTCGATGGGTTGCCGAAAGGCGATTGTAATCAGCAAGGCCAGGGCCAGTCCGGCAAAAGACCACAAGGCCAGCGGCGTTGAGAGATTCAGCAGAATCACGGCGGCAACGAGCAAAAACAGGACATTCTGAAAAAACCCCAGCACCCCGTCAACGAGCAAGGCCTGAATTTTCGGGACATCGGCACCGAAACGATGCAGCAGGTCGCCGTGACGAAACTTTTCCAGGGACTCAAGCGAAGCCTGCAGGCAGTGGGCGAATAACCGCTCGCGGATGGCAACCAGCACGTCAGCCGACAGGCGGGCATGCACCAGGCGCGTTACCGCTCCCAATCCCAGATCGAGCAGGGCCAAAGCGACCAGGGCGGCGGCAATCTTCGGTACAATCCCATAGTCGCTTCGCTCAGCGACAGCATCAATAAAGGCTTTGCCAATCAGCGGTGGAGCCAGCGACACCGCACCACCGGCCAGGCCAAGCAGAAACATGGCAACAATCAGCCGACCTTTTCCCTTGAGATGGCGGACAAACAAACCAACCGAGGTCAACATCGGGGTTCCTCCGGACATTTCTGCCGCCAGACATCGGGGTAATAACAGAGATGCGACCCTTCGCACAGAGAGTCCGCGCCGCGCAGATTCATGACCGCTTGGCGGATTTCACGAGGGCCGCCGCCACTTCGGGCGATACGCAAAGCCCGCGCTGCTATCTCGACGGCTTTCTCTTTACGCGGCAAAGACGCCTCGCGCCCTACCACCTTGAAACTGTGAATACCACTGGCCAGCAAGCGCGGCAAGGCACAGAGCCCACAAGGGCCAAGGGGATAACCCTGACTGGTTTGGCAACCGCAATGATTCAAGGTCCATTTCCAGAAGGCGTAACGCTCAGTTGTTTCGGTGGCGAGATCGGTGGTGTCGGCACCATCTTCCAGACAAAAAGTCCCGGCGGCGTGGGTTGTGGCGCACAGGCCCTCTTCAAAAACGCACCCGTCGTTGAGCAAAAAAGCTTCCAGCTCCAGCTTGTCAACTCCTACAGCCGCAATTTCTTCCAGAGTCAGGTGCCGGGGCAGGATGACCCTGGCAACTCCCAGGTCGCGAAAAAAGGCGGCAGCAGCGGGATTGGTGCAGGTCGCTAGGCTGGAAACGTGCAATTTTTCGGCATAACCGGCGGCGGTCAGAGTCAGCAGCAGGTCCATATCGGCGACAATCAGGGCCGCGGCGCCTGTTGCGAGTAATTGCGCGCCAAATTCGGCCAGCAACTCAACTCCGCCGGGCGGATACCAGGGCGCGTTAAGGGCAACATAAACCGGGTGCTCGGCGGCGGCGGCCACCGCCAGCTGAAAGTCGGCCAGATCACGTATGCCTGCCGAGACCGCGCCGCGCCGATTGGCCCAGCTCTGGCCGCAGTGTTGCTGCCAATCAGGCGGCGTCAGTCCGCAGTAAAATTCATCGGCACCGGCCTGGAGCAGGGGCATGACTTCGGCAGAATTTTTCAGCGGTGCCAGTATCTTCACGGCATGGGCCTTTCGTGGAGGACAACCCGGTCACAACGGCGCAGATGGGTAGCGACCGCCGCAGCCGAGACCTGGTAAAAAAGGGTGTTGCCTGCCCGCCACAAGGGGATGCTGGTGTCCTGGCGCTGCACCTGCAAACAACGATCGCGGCACAAGGCCGGACAAAGCTTGCCCAGCCCCTTGGTGAAACTGTCGTTTTCCGTGGCGCTTTCCGCCTTGATTAAGCAGTTGCGCCCGCTGGTTGCAAAAGCGTAGGGCAGATGGAGCACCCGTTGCAACACCGAGGCCTGACTGCTCAGATAGGTGCCGTCGAGATCGGGGTCAGTTTCGACCCCACGAACCCCATAGGAGCGCAACAGCGTTCGCAGCTTTTCTCCCCGGTCAGGTAAGGCAGAACTTGGATAGGTGGCCTTTGCGGCCAGCCGGGGATCGCGGAGGCCACGGTTGATCAATCGCCCGGCCCGGCACGGGATGTCGCCATAAGCGCTGCGCAGCAAACGGAGAACGCCCCAGTCATTGAAACTCACCGAGAAGCTGCAGCCGCGGCCATCAAGGGCAGCCAGCAGACGATCGAGGCGTTGCAGTCCCCTTGGGGTAACAATCGGGGTCAGCAGCACCGCCTCCAGCCCGGCAGCATCAGCCAGTGCGCAAAAAGCGGCCGCTTCCCCGGCGGAGGGCAACAGGTCTTCACAGAATTCGGTGCCAAAATACAAGGCCCGCAAAACCCCCTGCGGCAGCGCATCACGCCAGGGTGCCTGGCAGATCTCACGGGGGTCGGCAGGCAGTTTTTCGGGACGAGCAAGGCGTAAACCATATTCCATCGTCACGGCACCTTCTAAGGCTCAGCAAAGCTGCGGGGCTCGCCTCTTAAAAAAGGCGCGAGCCCCGCGGGTATGTCAGAGGGTAAATCTGGCCATGGTCATGCCATCGGTTTGCATTTGCAAAACTTTCAGCAGCTTGAGTGTCTCGGCGTCAAAAACCGAGATGGTTGAGCCGCCGCCACCGGTGTAGACCTTCTTGCCATCGCCGCTGACCATCAGGGCAAAGTTGGTACCTTCTTTAATCGGTGTGGATGCGGTTATGGTTCTGCTTTGCACATCAATCTTGTACAGCTCGTCCATGCCGCCATAAATGGTGGAGCGATCGGGTGAGTACATGAAACTGTAGACAAAAGGCGGATCGGAATTGAGCATGTTTTCGGTAATTTCACCGGTATGGGTGTTGATTTCCAGCATGCCGCAACCCTGCGCATTGTAGTAGGGCGAGATGAAATATCCGTTGTTTTCAAAGGTGTAATGCCAGAGGGGGAAGATGTTCATCCCCTTGTCAAACATGGCGTAGGTTTCGGTGATACGCATCTGGCTGCTGGCGACATCAATCTTGTACAGATCCTGACCAATGGCGTAGACCTCTTTGCCGCCATTGACCAACAGTAACTGGAAAATACCCCTGGGAACCTCGACGCTGCGCAAAATTTTACCGCTGTCAAGATCAATTTCAGCGAGCATCGGCTTGGCAAGCACCACCTCGCCCGCCTCGGTGCGACGCCCCAGCACATTGGCATAAACGGTTTTACCGTCGGCACCGGCAGTGATGCCAAACTCGAAGCGTTGCCAACCTTCCGGATTAGTGTTGAGATCCAGGGTTTTGACCAGCGCAAGCTTCTGCGTATCGACAAGATGCAGGTAATGGCGACTGGCCGAGACAATCATCTGCTTTTTATCTGGCAGAACCGTGTAGGCGCGGGTCCACCCCTTCAGCGGGATCCGGTCGGTAATGCTATCGGTGTCGCCATCAATCACTTCCAGAACATCATATCCCAGGGTAAAAATCACATCCCGCGCCAGTACCGTCCCGGCGGGAACCAACAAACAGCACAGCAAAACTGACAGGAAAATGTATTTCGCGTTTTTCATGAATTACTCCTATTGACTCAATATGGAAACGGGAATTGGGGCCGTCTGCTGCTCCGATTCAATCGTATTTAATAGTGCGCCAGTCACGGGCCATGTTGGAGCAGACCTGATGATAATCGGGATTGTTGGTCAGCCCGTCAGGGGTTTGCGCCGGCCACCAACAGTCGCCGGCGCAGCCCATAAAATCGCGCACCGAGGCCTGGCAGTTGCCCACCGGATGAGTGGCACGGGGGTTGGTTTCCCAACCGGTGTCAAAAATTGTCGTGCAGCCGACGGGCATTTGCAGTTCAGTGCCGCTTTCCAGCAGCGCCTTGACCGCTTGGTCTTCCCCTTTGGTCAAAGCTTCAACGGCCTCGGCTTTCTTGTTCAAAGCCTGGATTTTTTGTTTCGCGTCCATGAGCGTCCCTTTCGTTAAATATTAAGTAGATGAGCCAAATGTGCGTTTAAGTGTCAGCAGGTGTTTCTTTTTTCCAACTTTGCCAGCAGCCCGTCGGCACCTGCATGGCGCAGCTCGGCATAGAGTTCTATGCCAATTTGCAGCCAGCGCCGGATAAAATCACAACTGCTGCCAGGGGGGATACCCAAGGTATTTTCCCGCAAATGGTTTTCATAATGACAACCTCCGGCACACAGGCTTCTGGCCCAGCAGCTCTGGCACATTTTATCCTTGCCGGTTGTCAGCTGAGCCAATGAAGACCGAACCCTGTCGGCATCGACACCCGTTGCAAGAGTGCCGACAGCGAAGCCTTTTTCACCCGCCAGCCGGTGGCAGGGATAGAATTCTCCCCCCGCATCGACAGCGAGATAACCATAGCCAGCGCCGCAAGCGATGGCCTTGGTTTGGCCCATGTGCAGACGGCTGAGCAGTTCAACCAGATTACTGAAGGGCAGTATCCGCCCTTCTTTGGCCAGACGGGAAAAACGCCGGGCCATGCTGGCCAGGCTTTCCAATAGCACCTGCTCCTGCTGTATATCCGGAAGCAGATTTTTACTGATAGGGCTGGCCGGGGCAATGCCAACCTCGTGAAAACCCAGCCCTATAAGATGATCAAAAACCTCTTCGCACCTTGACCACTGCGCGGGCGTCAGGGTGACGCGGGCCGCGACGGCGGCATTAGAATTTTCCAGCAGGCCACCCAAGCGGGCGAGAATTCTGCTGTAACTGCCCCGACCGGCGGCGTCGGGCCGGTTGGCATCGTGCAGCTCGGCCGGGCCGTCAAGGCTGACCGAAACCACTACCCGATGTTGACGCAAAAAGCCTAAAATCTCCGCGTCAAGCAGCGTACCGTTGGTGGTCAGGGAGACCAGCAGTTTTTTGCCCAGCGCCGCCGCTTTTTCTTCTGCTTCTTCGACGGCAGCTTTCACCGCAGGCATATTCAGCAAGGGCTCACCGCCAAACAAAACCAGGGTCAAGGCCTGGTTGTCGCCCGATTTTTCAACCAGATAACGGGCGGCTCGGCGGGCGGTTTCAACATCGAGTAAACGCGCCGGACCGCCGTAAGCTCCGCCTGCGGCGTAACAGTAGGTGCAGCGCAAATTACAATCCTGGGCCACTTCCAGCACCATGGTGCTCAGGGGAATTTCCGTCGGGTCGCACCGCAACGGCGGCCAGACCTTGGCGGAACCGGCTGGCACCAGCAGGCGAAGGTCGCGCAGATCTTCCAACACGGCGCGGTCGGGGGGCGCGACCTCGTTTAGATCGACCCTGGGCTGACAACTCCAACGCTGAAGAACCGCCTGGATCGATGCATCAATCCGAAACAGGCTGGCCAGATCAACGTCGTACAGAATTGCCCCATCGTCCAGGTTGAAAACCTGATGGTCGGCCCATTCATGCACCATGGTTATTTGATCCTCTGCACGTAATCGGGGGGAACCACCGCCAGCATGGCTTCGGCCGCATAATCGTAGCCACCGCGCTGATAAGCCGCGTGAACCTTGACCAGTCCAGTCGCTTCCAGTTTACTTTCGCGGGTGAGGATCTGTCCGTAATCGCCCATGGGGTAATAGAAACCATTGGCACCAATAGCGCCAGTCCAGGCGAGGTCATCGTCATTCTCCCGGGTCACTTCTTCACTCAGGGTGAAACCTGCGGCAACAGCCCCCAGCGCCACATCACCGGCAGCATAGGCAATAGCTTCAAACTGCACTCCTTCAGCCGGGAAATGGACCCCGCCGTGAACCCTGGCCCGACCCAGTTCCGGAGTGATTTTTATGTGGTCAATCCGGTCGGCCAGTGTGATGGGCACAGAATTGAGTTTGTTGACTTGCAGATCCGCCTGAGCCTTGCCGCTTCCCTGATAAACGACCTCGGCAACAATGGCCTCGCCGACCCGTTCGGCCTTAAGAACCTTGACCTTCGCGCCTTTAAACACCAGGTCACTGGCCTGCACCGCAGGCAGGTTTACCCCTTCCAGAGTCAAGCTGGTCGTTTCATTGGCCAGCAGATAGGCGGGCGTCACCCGCAGCAGACGGGCGGATCCAACGGCCGGGTACCAGGTGCTGGTCGAGGTGCGGAACGCGGGGGCCGGATAGTGATGCTGACCCTGAATCGTGCCGTTGCTAAAAGCAAAGGACCCCAGGGTTTTGAAATTGTTGTGGGCGGTGCGGGTGCGCAGGGCGTGTCCGCCGAACAGCAGGGCCTCGCCCTGGAACTGCTCGCTGGTGCCATCGTCAAAATTCAGAGACCCCTTGACGCTGAAGTTGCCGCTAAAATCAGCCTTGAGGGTGGCGCTGCCGCGATAGTTTCCCTTGCCCGGCTCATTGCCAAAAATCAGCCAGGAACCGGCCGGAGTTACATTGGGGGTTTGCCACGCCTTGCCGTAGGGATGACTTTTCGCCAGCTGCGCCAAAACTGTCGTGGCTTCCTGCTCCCATTTCATCTCACGCATCTGGCCATCGATCGCCGGATCGACGTAGTAGTGAAAATCGCGAACCTTCGCCCAGGAAGATTCCGTCATGCGGTAAGAATTGATTTTCCCCGCGCTGTGGCAGCGCACACAGGTGGCGAAACGTTTTTCTTCCACTTCGCCCTGGGGACGCTCGACGACCTGGGGGTTATTGTACAGATCCATGTACCAAACCTTGGCCAGTTCCTCGGGACTCAAAATTTGTGTGGCACATATTTCCTTGAGCAGAAGGTCTCTTTCCTGGGGATTAAGATCCATGCCGTGCAGTCGCGCCATGCGATCGATAATCACGCCCCACTCATCGGGAGTTGTGCGAATCTCTTCGACCCGCGAAATCTTGCCCTTTACAACGGCATGACAGCTGGTGCATTTCTGATAGGTTAATGATGTCTGGGTAAAGGCCATAACTGCGGGGGCTGCCGCTCCCAGCAGCAGCAACAGGCCAAGCAGCGTAAACAGAGTCTTGCGCATGTACATCGTCCTTTCTTAGAAGTGATCTGCTGAATGAAAAATTTCGTCGAACTCAGAAGGCATAGGCTAGTCGCAGCCAGAAGTCGTCTCCCTGGGTATCGTTTTTCGCACTGAGGTCATGTGTCCAACGCAGGGTCAGACCCAACTGTTCCGTTGCCTGATAGCCGATGGACGGGCCAAACTGAACCCGGTTGGTTTTGCTTCCCGGTACACTGTCGCCATTGGCTTCCCCTTCATCAAGATCCCAGTAACCACCGCCGTTAACACCTAAAATCAGCTTCTCGTTGAGCTGATAAGCGAGGCTGGCTTCAACTTCAAAACGCTGCGGAGCCGTGTAGTCATTATCCGGTTCTTCAAGGAAGTGATAGTAATTGAGGTTCATGTCGTAAACGAAATTGCCGAACATCTTAGCAAAGGCCAGTTGATGCTCGAAATACCAGGTGTTACGCCCCAGATTGATGGTCTGATCCCGGTTCCACTCGCCGGTCGGCGCAAAGATGTAGAACCAGTAGGAAAGGTAAGTGTTGGTTTCGGTGTCGGAATGCAGAAAAACGGCCGGACCAAAGATCGCATCCCCAAGCCCCGAGGATTTTTCGTTGAGCAGTTTGCTTTCCTCAACTTCGCCGAAGGGCAGAATCACTTGAAAAGCTAACGGAATACCGGCAAGGTGGAAATATTTCAGGCCGCGAAACACACTGACTTTGGCCGTCAGATCGATATCAAGATCGCCGTCCGAGGTATCCAGCTTGTCAGCTGTATAATAGTTGCCGTAAAGCAGCCCATAATAGCCATCGGGGGCATGGAAGTTATCATAGGGATCAATCAGAACGGCGTTGGCCACCCCGGCCCATAAGAGGGTGAGCCCCAGACAGAGAGAAATGACATTTTTTTGCATGACGTGGTTCCTCCTTTGCTAAGCATGAAAGTTGATGAAGCAACTCTTGAGCTGTATTCAAACAACGTTCCATAAATTTACAAAATCGAAGCGCAAAAAAAGTTTATTAAGTAACTAACCTGAATTATTGGTATTGCTCTACGATTATTTAAATAACGACGTTGTATTAAGCGTAGATAAGGGGGGGTAAAACAGGTCTAATGGGACATTCATGGCCCGGCCTTGACCCTTAGATTAGGACATTTATGTCTCCATCGCCAAAAGAGCGCGACAAACACCGACATAAATGTCTCAGTCGTGACGAAAGAGTGCCGGATCGAGATGTAATTTTTGCAACAGGCGGGTCAGATGGCGCCGATTCAGCCCGGCGTGAGCCGCCACTCGCGTGGCGTTCCCGTGATAATGCCGCAGCAATTTCTGAAAGTAGTCAAGCCCTTCTTCAGCGAGCAATTTTTCCTTGAGATCAGCATAGGTTTCAGGGGGCAAGGCGGGCAGCGCCGCCCGCTGCAAGTAGGGCTGCAGCTGGGCAACGGCAATGGTTTCCTGCTGGTGAAAGGTCATGACCTGTTCCAGCAGGTGGATCAACTCACGGATGTTGCCCGGCCAGGAATACCCTTGCAGCAGCGCCATGGCATCGCTGGTGACCTCTTTGACGTCACGGTGTAACCTGCGATTCAGCCGCCCGAGATAATGCTCCACCAGCAGAGGAACATCCTCAGCCCGCTCCCGCAGGGCGGGCACCCTGATCTCGATCACCTTGAGTCGATAGAAGAGATCTTCGCGAAAGTTGCCCTGACTGACTTCATTTTCAAGGGTGCGATTGGTTGCCGCAACTATGCGTGCCTCGGTGGTATGCTGACGGGTTTCGCCGACGCGAGTATATGTTTTTTCCTGCAGAATGCGCAAGAGTTTCTTCTGCAGCACATGAGGAATTTCGCCGATTTCATCGAGAAACACAGTCCCATCGGCGGCGGCCTCAAAGAACCCGGCCCGCTCACGATGCGCACCGGTAAACGCCCCTCTGACGTGGCCGAAAAGTTCACTTTCGAGCAAAGAATCGGGGATGGCAGCGCAATCCACCGTGACGAAGGGTTTTTCCTGTCGCGTCCCCGAGCTGTGGATGGCCCGGGCCACCAGTTCCTTGCCGGTACCGCTTTCACCGCTGATCAGCACCGTAGAATCCGTGGCCGCAACCGCCGCAACCGCGTCGAGAACCTTGCGAATGCTGGCGCTCTGACCAACAATGCCGACAAATTCCCCTTTGCGAACCGTGGTCTCGACCAGCGAACGGTATCGGCGCAACTGTCCGCGATGATTGACTGCCTTGCGCAGAATCAAGTCAATTTTGGTCAGATCAAAGGGTTTCTCGAGAAAATCATAGGCTCCGTCGCGCACGGCGCGCACGGCGGTTTCGATGGTGCCATGGGCCGTCAGTAACAAAACCGGCAGCTCGGGTTGCACCTGCAGGGCCCGCCGCAACAATTCAACCCCGTCCATGCCGGGCATCCGAAGATCAAAAATTGCTGCGTCCGGGTTCCAGGTCTCAACACGGGATAGCCCCGGCAAGGGGTTCGTCTCGCCCATGGCTTCATAACCCATCTGCTGCAAAGCCTGGATCAAGGCGGTCAGCAGCGCCTGGTCATCATCAACCACCAGAATACGTGGCTGCAAGGTGCTGGTCATGGTTCTTCTCCCACCGGAAATTGGATCAGGAACCGACACCCACCCTGGGTCAGATTCTCAACGTCGATCGTACCACAATGCCCCTCTACAATACTGCTGACAACGGCCAGACCCAAACCGGTTCCTTTGCCAACCTCCTTGGTGGTAAAAAACGGATCAAAAATATGTGGCAGCACATCGACCGGAATCCCCGAACCTTCATCTTCCACCACCAGCATTAAGGTCGTCGCAACGCCTGGGTTAAATACAAAGCTGGTCTGCACCCGCACCTTTCCGCCCTGTTCCTGTGAGGCAATGGCATTACCAATGAGATTCCACAGCACCTGCTTGAAGCCGGACTGGTCGAGATAACAAAGTTGCGGATTTTCGTCCAACGACAAATCCAGCTCCACCCCCTGCGCGCTGGCTTCGTGCCGGGCCATTTCCACCACGTCCTGCACCAGCAGATTCGGGTTGACGCGGGTTTTGACTAAACTCTGTAAACGAGAAAGATCGAGAAAATTGCGCACCTTGTCCTGCACGCGCTCAATTTCGGTCATCACATTGCGCAGATTGCGCAAGACATCTTCAGGTAAATCCGAACGCCTCAACAACATCTGCGTGTAGGTGGAGATGGTAGCCAGAGGATTATTCACTTCATGAGCCACCCCGGCAGCCAGTCGGCCCACTGCGGTCATTTTGCGCCCCTGCTCCACCAGAATATAGGCTTTCCCCAGTTCCTGATTCTGGGTCAGAATATTTTCGGCCATGGAATTAAGCGCCCGGGCAAGGTCGCCGAACTCGGTCAGGTCTTCACGCATCCGGTGGGTAAGCTTGCCGCTGCCGAATTCGCGAATCCCCCCCAGCAGTGACCGTAACCCGCGCGACTGGTGTGCCATAACCACATAGCCGAGACCGGCCATGGCAACTATGGCAAAAATCAGGACATGCAGAAAATTGCCCCGAATGCGCTCAGTTTCGGCGAAAATGGACTGCACCTCATCGTTAACCGGGCCCAACAAATCATTTTCCGGCACCAGCAGAAACAGCCGCCACCCCAGGGGCTCGACTTCGGCGTAGCCGACAAATGCCCTGAAATCTTTCGTCTCAATGAAGTTTACCCCGATTTCCCCCGGTCTCGGCCCGACCACCGCCCGACCTGTGGCGGAAAGTGCCTCAAGCACCAGGGCCTGGCCATAAGCCGGAATTGCAGAATTCAACCCCAATGCCGCCAGCGGCAAATTTGGCGAGGCCGCAATGATTTCGTCACGTGACAGCAGCAGAGAACTGGAACTTTCCGTTAAGCGCACCTGGCTGATTTCCCGGAGCAACGCCTCAACAGTAATATCCACGCCGACGGTGGCCTGATGTTCCCCGTTGATCAGAATCGGCGACAGACAGGAAATCATACTGTGCTGGGTGAGAGGATCATTGTAGATGGGGGTAAAAATTTCATCTCCCGACGGATTATGTTCAGGATCAGAGAGATAATAGAAAGGCCAGGCCGTTACTTCAGGATACCGGGGCAGACGCTTGAAGTCGCGCCAGGGATAAGTGCGACTAATAAGATCCTTATGGATAAACCAGCCCAGCACCACCAATGGTTCCTGTTCAACCAGCGGCTTGAGGATAATGTCGAGGCTCTCGGTTGCAGCAATAACCCGGTCAAGGGAAGCGCGATAGGTGGGGACATTGGGGGTGGGGTCGCTGAAAGCAAAGTTCTCCATGGCGGGAATCAGCGCATCCAGCGAGGGCAGCCGCCTTGGCACATAGAGGCTCGAATTACCATCATCGGTGGCATTCACGTAATCGCCTTCCTTGTCCAGGTGATAACGGCTGCCATTGCGATAGTGAAATGCCTCGGGATTTTCCAGCACCGAACGCGACAAAGCCCCGAGCAGATGCACCTGATCCTGAAGATAGGTAAATTGTGCGGATATTTTTTGCGCTTTCTGGGCCAGATGGTTTTTCAAAAAATCAACGCGAGAGGTCACCAGCGCGCTGCGAACCTCGCGCAGGGAAACTTCGTTGATCGTGTAAAGATGGCGAAAGGTCAGGTTGGCGATAACCCCGATTGGCACAAGAAAAAGCACCATAGTGCAAATAAAAAGTTTAGAAAGCAGGCGCTTTTTTCGCCAGGATTTTATGACCATAATTCTGCGTCCAAGGTAAAGCCTATCCGTTGGTGTGAGATGGCGTCAGTTAAGCCGAAATGTTAAGCTTGCTGCCAGCCACCCGGCGAAGGGGGGAAGGTGGCATTGAAAAAAATGGCCGCGCACCCAAATTTATTGCATAATGGTAATTTAATGCATTTATACCGTCAAGCACTCCAGAAGATTGCGTTTCCCCTGCCAGCAATCAACCCCAAGATTGGCCATTCCTGATCAACCGACGGCTCTGGGGAAAGATCTTGTCTTCTTGACAATTTTTATGGTACCACAATACCAGAATTAGAGTTTGCGGTAGTTTTACCAAAAAAAACACAACGTTTGGAGCACGACATGACACCTGAGGTCACCATCCGCAATGCCCTGATGAGCGACTTTGATACCATACTTAATCTGGATTTTGCCGGGGCAACGACAGACAGACCTGCCTATTGGCGTGGAATTTTTGACCGTTTCGTTAGCACGGGCAGAACGGGTGGATTTTTTCTCGTCGCTGAAACAGGGGCCGAAGTCATCGGTTTTATTATTGGTGAAGTGCGCGCCTGGGAATTTGGCTCGCCACCCTGCGGTTGGGTGTTTGCCTTGGGCGTGTCCCCCAATTTTCGGGAACTGGGTATCGGCCAAAGGATGTTAAAAGAGATAAGTCTGCGGCTGAAACAGGCCGGCGTGACCACCTTACGTACCATGGTCGACCGCGAAGATAAACTGACACTCTCATTTTTTCGCAGTCAGGGGTTACGCACCGGTCGCTATATTGAACTCGAAAAACCGATCGACGTCATTTAACAGGAATTCCGTTATGAAATTACAAAAAGCCAGTCTTTTTGCTTTATATGCCGTGCTTGAGCTTGCCAGTGACCCCGAGCGCCAGCTTTCAGCCACTGACATCGCCGACAAGTACGGTATTTCCATCCACCACTTGGCCAAAGTTCTTTGTACTCTGGTGCGTTCCAAGCTGATTCAGGCGGTGCGTGGCGCCGGTGGCGGTTATCGCTTCGCCGGGGTCGTTAACCGAACCACCCTTCTCGATGTTATTGAACTCTTCGAATCCCTGGAATCAGAGCTTGATACCCCGCAGCTTAAAGGCAGGGACGGAGAAGCTGTGGTTGAAGAATTGCAAAGCATCACCCGCGAAATTGACGATCTCACCCGTGCGGTGCTGGATACTGTAACCCTCGATACAGCGCTTAAAAGTGCGAGCCTGCGTGCCCGACTCGCCGCGAGCGCAACATGAGGGATTCAAATTATCAAAACGACTTACGCGGGCAAATTTCCGTCACTCCCTCAGCCTGAAAACAGGGTGGGAATGGTCATGAAATTGAGGATGTGGCGCCCGACCGGGCCCAGATCAATTTTTCCGCGCCGGAATTGGTAAAAAAGGCCGACGACCAACAGGTCGGCACCAAGCTCGCTGACTTGATTCAGCAGAATATCCCCGGTTCCCGGATCTTTCGCTAAAACACGATGACAGCTGGCATTGATCTGGTTGTGCGCCAGATAGGTCGTAAGTGTTTCGACTTCGCTCTGGTAAAAGCTGCCGGGGTTGACCATCGTCAGGGCAACTTGACGAGCCTTTGCCAGCAGGGGGATGGCGTCGTGCAGAGCACGCGACGAGATACGTCCGCCGCGCCAGGCGACCATGACGCGCTCACCAATCTGCGCAAAATTACCATGTTTCGGAATGACCAACACCGGGCGACCGGCGGAAATAATCACCCGTTCGGTAAAGTCGGGGGGCAAACTGCGATTGCCATATCTGGTGCTCTGCTGGCCGACAATGACCAAATCGGCATAGCAAATGCGCAGCAGGAATTTATCCATCAGCGGAACCAGAGGAGGATCGATGCTGTAGCCATCAATCCAATCGGCTGAAATACCTGCGTTACTAACTTTCTGCTCAAAAATCTTCCGAATTTCGGCTGCTTCGGGTTCAACAAGTCCATAGCCTGGGCTCCCACTGGCATAAAACCCGCTGAGGTGCGCCTTATGAGTCTGGGCCAGGGTAATAGCCAGCTCCAGGCGCGTTTCCCACCGCGGACCGGGATCGAGATGAACCAGAATAACTTTCAATGCCATGAGCTACTCCTTGTCAGACGCCAAGATCAGGAAGCGGCGCGGGGTGGGTGAAAAGACGGCGTTTACCAGTTCTTGATCCAGATGGATAAATGGGGCAATTTCAGTATGACTTTTGGTTAGAGTCGCGGATAAATATAATACATGCAAAGCCGCACTTCCCGGTCAGCAGCCTAATCCCAAAAACTTGCGGGGATTCTCTGAGAAAACTTTGCTCTCGATCCTGGCAGACAGGTGCAGCCCTTTGACCAGGGCGCTGTACTCAAGCACAATTTCGGGCTGGTAGAGCAGGGCATCGGAACCGAAACAGACCCGGTCGGAATAATGGGCGATAAAATCGCGATAGCTAGCGGGATTCTGCTGAATATGCGGGTGCATGTAGGCGATGTCGGTAAAAGCGTTGGGGTGGCGTTCGAGAATTTTACCGAAGGCTTTACGGCCAATGCCGAAGTGAGGAAAGTTGATACGCAGCCGCGGGAAATCTTCGAGAATTGCGCTCATCACATCGCCGTACTGACGGGCATCCATGTGATAGACCACCGGCAGGCTATGGGCCTCGGCGAAGGCGAAAATTTCCCACTCGCGTTGCTGGTACTGCTTGAGGCTGATGCCGAAAACCTCGGGCACACTGGCAATGTGCAGATCATTGTGCTCATCGGCCAGATAAAGCCCCTTGATGCCACGGAAGCCGCGGGCGACATACTCCGTGAGTTGATCCGCGACCTCACCGGCCAGGCAGCGGGTATCAATCAACGGGAAGAGCAGCCCGTCACTGACGGCGGCAAACTGCAACAGGGTGTCGACTTCATAAAAGAGCGGATCACCCCGATTTTCAAACCCTTCCGGTACCAGGCGGATGATGTCATTCCGCGGCAAACGGCTGTTGGCCAGCCCCATCACCGCCAGCTGTCGCACTCCGGCCTGGCGCAGGCTGACGAAACCCGACACAATCTGTTCAGCCTGAGCGACCCCGGCGAAGCAGTGACAGTGGACATCGATAATTTCCAGGCCGGGGCCTTTTTCCATGCATCCTCGCGGGGGTTAAGGATTCAGTTATGTGTCCAACGGGCCGGACGTTTTTCCAGAAAGGCCGTCAAGCCTTCGACGGCGTCGTGAGTTGCCATCAATTCGTCCAGATAAAGTTTTTCCACCCGCTCAAGTTTGGCCATTACCCGCTGGCGGTACTCGGCCCGCGCCGCCAATACCGCAAAGCGCAGACTGGAGGCGCTGCTGCCAGCCAGCTGGCTGTCGAAATATTCCAACGCGGCCCGTTCGGGATCATCGGCGAGACAATCGATCAGGTTAGTGGCCAAGGCTTCTTCGGCGTCCATGCTGCGACCGGAGAACAACAGATCTTCGGCTTTGGCCTGACCAATCCGCTCCGGCAGCAGACAACTGGCCGCCGGGGCAAAGACCGCCAGTTTGATTTCCGGCTGGCCAAGCTTGGTATCGGGGGCGGCAAACAGCAGATTGCCGGCGGCAGCGACTTCCAGCCCGCCACCCAAACACTGGCCTTTGATCGAAACCAGTAGCGGCAGGGGAAAATTAATCATGTTGCGCACCAGCGCGTGCAGCCCTTTCAACATCATCGCACAGCTTTCGGGCAGATGTTCCGCAACGCTGGCACCAAAGCTGAAGTGGGAGCCTTCATGGTCGAGCAAAACCGCCCGCAACTCCTTGACATCGCGATGCTCAGCCAGGGCGCGATCGAGCGCGGCGATCATGGCGGCGTCGACGATGTTGGCCTTGGGCCGCGCCAGGCGTAAGCGCAGCAGGCTGCCGTCGCGGTCGAGCCATACCTTCAGGGGACTTTCACTCATGGTCAGCCCTCCTGTCCCGGCATCAGACTATCGATCAGTTCCAGCGTCCAGGGAACCCCTTTGGCCAGACCCTGCCGCAATTTGACGAAATCGATTTCACGCCCGCTCTCTTTGCTGCCCTCGTTGAAGGCGCGAAAACCGGTGCGAGCTTCGTTCATCATGTTCAGCGCCAGCCAGGCACGCGAATTTTCTTTATTGGCGTTCCAGGCTTGCACCTTGGGCTTACGCAATTCTTCAAGACTTTTGGTCATACATTCGGGAAAGGTTTCGAGCAGTTTGGCGCAGAGTTCCTCAACCTTTTCATCGAGCAGACTCAGGTCGATCTCACCATTTTTGAGCCGCTCCCGCCCGACTTTAAAGTCGTTGCCGGTCAGAAAGTCGCCGTGGATAACCCGGCCAAATTCATCGAGATAGCGATCGGTCACTACGGTCGGATTGGCAATAAATTGCCCGCCAATCTTGAGCGCCGGCACCACCTCGGCGATAATTCCCAGGCGCGCCGCCTTGTGGGCCGAAAAGGGTTCACAGAGGGTGCCGGAGATCATCGCCTGCTCGCAGCCAATCATTATCGGCAGAAAATCCGTCGCACCGCCGATGGCCGCTGAGCCGTGCTTGGGGCCAGCCTGGCCGAAATTGGCGAGATCCTGGGCGATGGTGAAGTCGCAGGCCATGCCGATTTCCTGGCCACCGCCAATGCGCATGCCGTTGACGCGGCAGATCACCGGTTTGTCACAGCCGAGAATCGCCGAAACCATGTCGTTAAATAAACGCATATACTGGCGATATTCCTGCGGATTGCCCGCGTAATATTCGGCGTATTCCTTCACATTGCCGCCGGTACAGAAGGCTTTGTCACCGATCGCAGTGAAAACCACCGCATTGACTGCGCGGTCGCAGGAGGCACGCCGGAAGGCCAGTATTGTTGCCTTAACCATGTCGGTGGTGTAGCTGTTGAACTGTTTCGGATTGTTAAAAATGATCCAGGCGTTGTAAAGCCCCTCGGCAACTGTGCCATCACGCCGTTTGGCCGTGCGTTTTTCGTATTTCACCATGCCGTCGCAGAGGCTTTCGACTTCCTGGTCGATCAGATTGTGGTCGATCAGGTGGGCGGGGGCGGTGGCGGCGATGATTTGGTCGGTGTTGGCCATAGTTGCAGATCTCCTTTATGCAAAATCGATTGATAGTGGCTACGGGATCAGAATCGCCCGCCGTTGCATTTTTTTGTCATGGACGGCGGCAAAGACCTTATTGATTTCAGCGAGTCGCCGTTGCTCGGTAAAGGCCTTGAGTTCAATTTTGCCGGCCAGCACCAGGTCGAGGGCCGCCGGATAATGCTGCGGCAGGCAGCCCCAGTTTCCCAGGGCGCAGGCGTGGAAGGCCATCAGGTTGGAGAGACGAATTTCAACCGTGTCCATGGTGAAACCGACCACGCTTAAGGTGGCGCCGTGCACCAGCAGACCGTAGGCGGTTTCCTGCCCCGGCTTGCTCCCCGAGCATTCGAAAATGAACCACTCGGTGGCGGGCAGACCCTGTTCTTTAGCGAAAGCACCGATGGCTTTTTTCAGGTCGCGCCCGCTGATCTCACGGGAATTGAAGGTTTTTGCCGCGCCATATTCGGCAATGATGTCCAACTTGTCTTGATCGATATCAATGGCGACCACCGTTGCACCAAAGGCTTTGGCCATCTGCACGCAGTAGCCGCCGACCCCGCCGACGCCGACGACGATTGCCAAGCTGCCGGGGGTGACGTCGGCTTGATGAACCGCCTGATAGGGGGTGGTGACCGCGTCGGCGACCACCGAGACATCGGCCAGCTCTAGCCCGGCCGCCTTGAGGCGGGTTTCGTCAACCGGACAGAGGTCGCGCGCCGGAACGACGATGTGACTGGCGAAGCCACCCTGAATGTCGTTGCCCGGCATCTTCTGGCTGCGACAGATGGTGCCCTTGCCGCGCTGGCACAGGTCGCACTCGCCACAGGGCATCACTGCCGGAATAATCACCGCTTTGCCCTGCCAGTGCTCAGCACCGCTGCCGGTAGCCACTACCCGACCGCTGATTTCGTGCCCCAGGGTCAAGGGCAGGGCCGAATTGGTGCGCACGCCATCGTAAAAGAAACCCAGATCGGTGTGACAAACGCCACAACCTGCCACCTCGACGACGACTTCGCCCTCTTTGGCATTAGCAACAAAAGCAACTTTTTCCAGGGGCTCACTAACCGCATTCATCATCCAGCCATAGGCATTGATCGACATTATTTTCTCCAGTTAAGTTTTCAGGGGTGCTGAGACACAATTTTCACAGCCGTTCGATTAAAGTCGCCATTCCCTGGCCGTGGCCAATACACAAAGTGGCGATGCCGTGGCGTCCGCCACTGGTTTCCAGACCGTTGAGCAAGGTGGTCATCAAACGGGTGCCAGTGCAACCCAAGGGGTGGCCGAGAGAGATTGCACCACCCCAGGGGTTGACCTTTTGCCCCGGCAATTGGAGTTCACGCATACAGGCCAGGGCCTGGCTGGCGAAGGCTTCGTTGAGTTCGAACAGGTCAATATCGGCTACCGAGAGATGGTTTTTTTGCAGCAGTTTGCGGATCGCCGGTACCGGCCCCATACCCATTTGACAGGGGTCAAGGCCAACCACGGCAAAATCGATTACTCGCGCCCGACGCGTTAAGGCGTATTTTTGACAGGCCGCTTCGGAAGCGAGCAAAGTGAGGCTGGCCCCATCGTTGAGCGGTGAACTGTTGCCCGCCGTGACTGTGCCATTTTCCATGAAAAGAGTTTTCAGCGCGCCAAGATCCCTGACATTGGTGCCGGGACGCGGCGACTGATCCTGGTCGATAACCCCTTCGGGCGTCGCAATTGGCAGAATTTCACGACCAAAATGTCCGGCCTGCTGGGCCGCCAGGGCTTTAAGGTGGCTTTCCACCGCAAACTCATCCTGTTCACTACGACTGATGCCGTAGGTCTGAGCGACCTTTTCGGCGGTCAATCCCATGTTATTGAAGGGGAAGTCATAGCGGCTCATGAGGTGTTGATTGTAGTCAATCGCCGCCTGCATGGGCACATGGGTCATGTGCTCGACTCCACCCGCCAGCAGCAGCTCGGCATTGCCGTTGGCAATGGTCGAAGCGGCAAAATTAAAGGCCTGCAAGCTGGAGGCGCAAAGACGGTTAATGGTGGTTCCAGGAATGCTGTCGGGCAGCCCGGCAAGCAGCGCCGCAAGCCGGGCGATATTTTTCCCCTGCTCCAGATGCTGTCCAACACAACCGATGTAGATATCGTCGATGGCGGGGAGAAGCGCTGCGCCCGCCGACAAACCACCCAGCAGCCCACGCATCACTTCCGCCAGCAGGGCATCGGCACGTATCCCGCGAAATTGCCCCTTGTCGGGGTGGGCCCGACCAATGGCCGTGCGTTTGGCTTCAACCACATAAACGTTCATTTTCATCCTTTACAAAGACAGCAAGCCGCAGCTTTTGCCGCCATCGACGTGCAGCACCTGGCCGGTGATAAATTCGGCGTCGTCTGAGGCCAGAAAACTGACCGCGGCGGCGATATCCTCAACCCGACCCATTTTGCCGGTTGGTTGCATGCGAATTAAGCGCTCGCGGGCTTCGGTGGGCAGCTTCTGGGTCATGGGGGAATCTATGGCACCTGGGGCCACGGCGTTGACGTTGATCTGAAAGCGCGCAAATTCCAAAGCCAGGGAACGGGTCAGACTGACCAATCCACCCTTGCTGGCGGTGTAGTTGGCCTGACCAATACTGCCGAGCCAGGCGCGTGAGACGATATTGACAATCTTGCCGGAACGCTGGTTTTTCAGGGTCGGGAAAACCGCCTGACAGCAAAGAAAAGCGCCCTTCAGATTGACATCCAGCAC
>JAACTI010000520.1 GCA_009993495.1 Deltaproteobacteria bacterium
ATTGCCTTCGAAAAGCGTGTTTCCGATGTGCATTTTGAAGTGGACAATCCCCCTTTTTTTCGTGGACGTGGTCAACTGATTCGTTCCAAGCTGCCGGTTTTATCCGGCCAGGATACCGCTTTTATCGCACGCCGCATCATGGAAAGAAACAACCGCCCGCTGCCGGAGGATCTCACCGAGCTGGACGCTTCCTATTCCCTTGAAAATGGCGGGCGTTTTCGCGTCAGCCTGTTTAAGCAACGCGGCCATATTGGCATTGTGATGCGCGTTATCCCGCCGGAAATCGGCGATTTTACTCAACTGAACTTGCCGGCGGTGCTGGGGGAAATTGTTAAGGCCCCCAATGGCCTTATTCTGGTGACCGGCCCAACCGGTAACGGTAAATCAACCACCCTGGCCTCGATGATCAAACACATTAACGACAATTACAGCTACAACATTGTTACCATCGAAGATCCGATTGAATTTCTCTTCACCTCGGCGAAAAGCTGTATTATTCAACGCGAAGTTGGCATCGACACCCCGTCTTTCAGCGCTGCCCTGCGCGCCGCCTTACGCATGGATCCCGATGTCATTATGGTGGGTGAAATGCGCGATCTTGAAACCATTGATGCCTGTATCCAGGCAGCAGAAACCGGGCACCTGGTCTTTTCAACCCTGCATACCCAAAACGCGGCCTCAACCATCAATCGGATTCTCAGTTATTATCCGCCGGAAAATCAGGAGAATATTCGCCAGCGACTCTCCGATATTCTGGTTGCCACCACCTCACTGCGTTTAATTAAAGATAAAAAAGGCGAGCGCGTGCTGCCGGTGATTGAGGTCATGCGTTCAACCACCACTATTCAGCATTGCATTAAAGAAGGACAACTCGACGAAATTGAGCAGCATATCGAAAAAGGACGTGCGCAATACGAGATGCAATCCATGGATCAACACCTGATTCAGTTGTGTGAACAGGGCGTAATCAGCATTGAACAGGCCAAACGGCTGTCCCATTCCATGGATCTGGAGCGCAAACTGACTTTTACCCGCTGAAGCGGAAGGATTAACAGCCGCAGCCGCAGTTATGACAAACAATTTTGTCGCTGCCCTGCGGCTCAATGGTTTCCGGCGCGAAGAGCAGCCGATTGATACCAC
>JAACTI010000521.1 GCA_009993495.1 Deltaproteobacteria bacterium
TCCTATCGGCCCCGCTGAAAAGATATATTAAAACGCTTCAGGACAAAGGCGGAAAGATCCGCTGTATCGTGACCACCTACGGCATCCCCCTCAGAATCAGCGCAGAGAGGCCGCTGGGTATTTCGGAACAAGAGATCAAGGAGACACAGGCGGCCCTTGAAAATAAAAAAGAGGAACTCTCTCGGGAAGAAGAGCTTCTGAAAAAGAACAAAGATCAGGAAGCGAACTCCAAAGAGAATTTGAAACAATTGCGTTCCGAGATCAACAGGCTGAATCAAAAACTCGGCCATCTAACCGGCCTGGATACGGTTGCGGCCGTGGACTCGGAACTCGCCCTGCTCCTTTTCCCGCCCTATCCGCTTGATGGGTGGTATCTGAACCCCGATGCCCTTTTTTTCAGGAGCCGGACCCGGGGCAAGGAACCGGTCCTCATGGTGAGCCGGCTGGATGCGTCCACACCGGCGCTTGCGGAGGGGCTGGTCCGGACGGCCATCGAGGTTGAAAAGGCGGGGCTTTCCGGCAAATTCTATCTTGACGCGAGAGGGCTTACGTCCAAGGCGGACGCTTACGGCCTATTTGACGAGGATATCCGAAGTACCGCCGGCATCCTTCAGAAGAGCGCCATTCCGATCGTTCTAAACAACCGGCCGGAACTGTTCGGGAAAGGGGACGCTCCCGATGCCGCTCTCTATTGCGGCTGGTACAGCCTCGCTGAGTACAAGGATGCCTTCACGTGGTCCAAGGGGGCCGTGGGTTACCATGTGGCGAGTTCCGAGTGTGTTTCTCTGCATCATCCGAAACCGAACTACTGGGTCAAACGCATGATCGAGAAAGGAGTGATCGCTACGCTGGGTCCGGTCTCGGAACCCTATCTCACGGCATTTCCGCCGCCGTCATACTTTTTCCCGCTTCTGATGAGCGGGCGGTATACCCTATCCGAGGTCTTTGCCATGACCAATCCCTACCTTTCATGGCGGATGGTCCTGATCGGCGATCCGCTTTACAACCCCTTCAAGGCCAGGCCCGCCTTTCTTCTGATGGATGCCCCGCCCCCGCCCGGATGATACGATGGAAACGAGCTTCCCCAAGGTCTTAAGATTCGACGGCTTTTCATAACGGCGGGG
>JAACTI010000518.1 GCA_009993495.1 Deltaproteobacteria bacterium
CTATTTGTCCGGCACTGCCCTTCCTCCCCTCTTAAGGTAAGGGGGGACCGAGGGGGGTTATGGGCTTTCGCGCCGTGAGAACTTAAAGTGGTTGTTCTTTAGAGGTTTTTGCTTACTTAGTCGTTCCTATGCAATTCTAAGCCACCTCCAGAGGGCGAATTTCTTGCTCTATGGTCTCCATGTGTTGTTGCGCTATTTTAAGATCATAACTGGTTTGCAGGTTCATCCAGAACTGTGCTGTGGTTCCGAAGTACCTTGCCAGTCTAAGAGCAGTGTCAACACTTACGCCACGCTTCTCACGAACAACATCATTGATTCGTGGGGCGGAAACACGCAAAGCTGTCGCCAGCGCATGGGCACTCATGCCCAAAGGGACAAGATACTCTTCGCGGATGATTTCTCCTGGGTGAATAGCTCTCATGTTATTCATAGGTTGCTCCTTTTAATGATAATCAATGATTTCAACTTCCGTAGGTTCATCCAGCCAAACAAAACAAATACGCCACTGTTTGTTGATCCTGATGCTGTATTGCCCTGATCGGTCGCCACTCAGTTTTTCCAGCATGTTTCCTGGAGGGGAGCGTAAATCCTTCAAATCAACCGCATTGTCAAGCATCTGCAACTTGCGTTCAGCCTGCGCCTGAAACGATCTGAACTGTTTTGGGCTCCCACCTTCATAAAGGGCTTGCGTCTGTTTGCACTTAAAGTTTCGTATCATGAAGACATGGTATAACGCGCTGCGATAAACGTCAACCGTTAAGGATGCCTGTTTATCAGGGTGGGGGGGGACGCTCTTAAATAATTCAATTAAACAGAACAAAAGCAAAAATCAAGACCGCGGGGTTGCGCCCCCGCACGGCGCCTGACTTTTTGTTCAGACGCCACAAAAAGTCAGCAAAAACGGGCTTGCCCGGCGGGCGGCATGATGAACTGGGTGATTTTATTGCCAGACGCTTGTTGGTTGCGGGTCAACAACCAACGCTGCGAGCCTGACACGAAAACCAAAAGCCCCGGCTCGCTGCGCTCACACGGGCTAAACGGTAACGGCGCTGCTTTTCCTCCCCTCTTAAGTTAAGGGGGGATCGAGGGGGGTTATGTGCTTTTCTTCGTGCCTTGATAGGGGTCGGG
>JAACTI010000519.1 GCA_009993495.1 Deltaproteobacteria bacterium
GAATCACTTTGAACCAGTTTACGGCTAATAAACTGGCCTTGTTGATTGATTATTCTTCCTATCCACAGGTGCAGCAGAATAATTTCGACCAATTTACCGAAGCGGCGCGCCTCGGTATTTATCAGAGTGCCGATTGGGAAAAACGCTCGGGATCCAAGCCGTTGCTCTTGAAGGAAGCCAAGGCGCGTGGCAGTAAAAATCCGGTGTTAAGTCAGGCTCCGGCGCAGTTTAACGACGTGGTCGATCTTTCGTCCAACTGGTGGGGGGAGCAAAATCCCATGCTCAGTCAAACGACCAACGCCGAGAATCTCCCGCAATTTTATGATCGCAAAGATCAACCGACAGTCGTTTATGAGGGCTTTGGCCCGGAAAGCTATGCGCTGGACGAAATTCAATTTCAACCGGTGCTTAGTGCCCCCGTTAAAAATGCGGGTGTCACGCGATGAAAGTCGGTGGGTTTCTGATTTTTATGTGTCTGTTTGTTGGCCAGGCCTGGGCGGCGCAGGTTGAAGGGCGGGTGGTGCTCGGAGATTCACCCCTGGCCGCAATGCAGGTTTTCGCCAGTGCCGATCTTAACCCCCAAGGCCCTAAATTGGCGGGGCCGGTGCTGACGGATGAACAGGGTTATTTTAAACTTGAGGTTGAGCAGGAGAATGTCGCCCTCTACGCCTTTTCGTCGGATGGACGCTATTTTGCTTTTTGTGGGCGTAACCCCTTGCGGGTGCTTGACGGACAGACAAATTGGGCCGGGCTGCAAGCGGTGGCCGTCAGTGAGCCCCTTGTTTCAACCTATGCCGATGAATACAGCGCCGCCCTTGAGGGGATGGTTACCTATGCAGACCAGCCTCTGGCCGATGCTTATGTTTCCCTTTATCTTGATGCCGGTGAAGATCTGAAAGGGCAGGGCTATCGTATTTCGGCACCGACGGGGGGAGACGGTTATTTTTTCTTCGATGGTCTGCCGCAAAGCAGTTACTATCTGGTAGCGCGTAAGCGTGCAACCGCGGTACGGGTCGGCCCCCTTGAAGAGGGTGATCTCCTCGGAATTTATGCCGGGAATCCCCTTAACCTGGTTG
>JAACTI010000525.1 GCA_009993495.1 Deltaproteobacteria bacterium
AATCGCTGCTTGTCGCCTTCTTCGAGGCCGGCAAGGTTCTGCACCACGCGGCGCCCCTCCAGAGTGCCATCGACGTTGAGCGCGACATCACGCATAACAAAGGTGTAGGGCTGGGGCAAGGCGTGCAGATATTCGCTGATTTCGGTGAGGAATAGAGGATTTTTTTTAATGACCCGCGCAAAAATCGCCTTGAGGACTGTGTTGTAAATGCTTAAAATTTGGCCAAGATCACCACTGATTTCGGTCGTCGCTTCTTCTTCCATGATCAGCATACGTTTTTCAATCAGCCCATAAAGCAGCCGCATACCGTCAAATTCACGCAAGCCACACTGTCGGAAGAGATCACGGGCCTGAATCTGACCGAGGCGGGCCAAAGAGTAGAGCTTCTTTTCGTTTGGCGACAGGTCAGAAGGGAGCTTATCCGTCGCCTTGGGGTAGTGTTCCAGGGAGATAATTTTACGCATGAAAAGCGCGCCCTCGTCTTGACGACGCAGACCTTCCATGATGATGTTCTGGGTGCTCATGGACAGGCGGATAATTTGTTCTTTATCAAGAGTTTTGGCGACAAAGGAGAAGCTGCCCCGGTCAATGGTGAACAGGTGATAGACAATGCCTTCCACCTGGGCGCGCACCGTCAGCCACAAATCTTTGGGTGAAACCGCGCCGCTTTCAACCAGCACCTTGCCCAGGGTGGTGCGTCCCTGGGCGATTGCCCGCGCCCGTTCAAGGGCATCGCGCTCGACCTTGCCGGTGGCAAAGAGCATTTCACCCAGATCTTCCTTCACAAAGGTGCTGGTGGCAAAGACAATTTCGCCCTTGTGAAAGTAGAGCGACTTTTCACCCTGCTGCAAATGGAAATGAAGCACGCCGGTCTTGCGGAACATATTAAAAAATGACAGCAAATCGGGCAGGGCCATATCGCCCAGACACCCGGCGATGACGAGTTCTTCATCGCTGCGAATGTGCCCCAGCAGCAGATGACGCGACGAAGCCGACAGCTTGACGAGCTCATCGCTGCCGAGAAGCTGACGCAAAT
>JAACTI010000526.1 GCA_009993495.1 Deltaproteobacteria bacterium
TCAATGCCGACATTCTGCGCGCCGCCCTTGATGGCAGCCGAGCGCGGAGCACTCCCCCGGTGGAAGACCTGCCCCAGCGCCCGCCGGTCTTCTGCCCCAGCTGCGCTCATCGGGGGTTGTTCACCATTTTGAGCAAACTAAAAACCTTCGTTTCCGGGGATATTGGCTGCTACACCCTGGGCGCCCTGCCGCCCATGGGCGCCATGCATTCGGTGATCGACATGGGGGCGAGCATCAGCGCCGCCCACGGCATGGCCAAGGTCAACGCTCTTGCCGGGCGCAGCGAAAAACCGGTGGCGGTCATCGGCGATTCGACCTTTTTCCATTCAGGCATGACCGGCCTGTTGAGTATGGCCTTTAACGGGGGCGGGGCGCTGGTGATTATTATGGATAACCGTACCACCGGCATGACCGGGGGGCAGGAAAATCCCGGCAGCGGCAGCACCCT
The DNA here is from genome assembly GCA_009993495.1 of Deltaproteobacteria bacterium. Classification (GTDB taxonomy): domain Bacteria; phylum Desulfobacterota; class Desulfuromonadia; order Desulfuromonadales; family Geopsychrobacteraceae; genus Geopsychrobacter. The sequence continues at coordinate 449 of JAACTI010000526.1, forward strand.
GCAAGGCACAGCAACCCACCAGGTCGAAATGGTGCCCTTAATCAAGGCCCTGGGGATTGACCAGGTTTACGAGCTGAATACCTACGATCTGGCGGCAACCGAGGCCGCGATCAAAAAAGGTCTGGCAACCCCCGGTCCCTACGTCTTGATCGACCGCAACCCCTGTATTCTGCGTTACAAAATTCGTAAACCCGCCATGAATGTCGCTCAAGATAAGTGCACCGGCTGCCGCGCCTGCCTGAAAGTCGCTTGCATGGCCCTGGGGCTCAACGCTGCCGGTGAAAACGAAAAGCAGAAAGTCCGCGTTGATCCGAATGTGTGTAATGGCTGCGGTGTCTGCATGCAAATGTGTAAATTCGACGCAATGCACACCCTTGAGGGAGAGAACCATGCAAATCTTTAATATTGTCATCGCCGGGGTTGGCGGTCAGGGAGTGCTGCTGGCCTCGAAAGTGTTGTCGGAATCGGCTCTGGCTTGTGGCCTGGATGTCAAACAGAACGAAGTTCACGGCATGGCCCAGCGCGGCGGCAGCGTTATCAGCTTCGTGCGCATGGGCGACCAGGTTCATTCACCGGTGGTGATGCCGGGCAGCGCCGATCTGCTGATCTCTTTCGAACCCCTGGAAGCCCTACGCTACCTCCATTATCTCAAACCCGGCGGGCG